>JANPIT010000779.1:0-21141 GCA_031425115.1 Opitutaceae bacterium
CACTGGGCGCCCCAGTGGTTTCGTTCGCCGCGGCCCCCCTGGCGTTATTCAACGGGAAGACGCTCGACGGCTGGGTGGTGAAGGGCGGCACCGCCAAATACGAAGTCGAGTCCGGCGTGATCGTTGGCACGACGGTCGAGGGCAGCAAAAACACGTTTCTCAGCACGAAGCGCGACTACGCGGACTTCGAGCTGGTGCTCGAGGTGAAGTGCGACAAAGAGCTCAACTCGGGCATCCAGATCCGGAGCCACGTGTATGAGAAGCCGACGCCGCAAGCGTCCAAGGCCAATAAAATGCGCGAGCGCGGCGAGGTTTATGGCTACCAATGCGAGATCACGACGGCGGACAAGTGCGTGTCGGGAAACTTCTGGGACGAGGGCCGCTGGACCAAGTGGCATGACGATCTGACGAAGAAGCCGGGAGCGTGCGCGGCGTTCAAGGACGGTGAGTGGAACACGTTTCGCATCGTCGCCCAAGGCGATCGCATCCGCTCGTGGGTGAACGGAGTCGCGTGTGCGGATTTTCGCGATACGATGGATGCCAGCGGCTTCATCGGCCTGCAGGTGCACAGCATCCGAGCGGGCTCCGGGCCGTTCCAAGTGCGCTGGAAAAATATCAAGCTCCGTGAACTCAAGGCGGGCGATACCATCAACTGACGGAATCACTTTTCCCATGACTACCCTGAAATCTGTTTCACTCCTCGCGTGCGGGCTCGCCTGCGCGAGTCTGCTCTCCACGACGCTTCGCGCCGCTTCCGCGGGCGCAGAGGCTCTTATCGGCCGCTGGGCGCTCACGTTGCCGTCGGCTGCAGGTTGGCTCGACGTCAAGGCCGCCGGCAGCGGTTACGAAGGCTCGCTGCTCTGGGGTGGCGGTAGCGTGACGCCGCAGACGAGTGTGACGATTGCGGACGGCGTGTTGACGATGACCAAGGTGCGCGACGTTCCCGCCGGCGGGAAGAAGGGCAAAGGAAAGGCGACCGAAGCGATGAAATTGACCGACACGCTGACGGCTCGCGTGGTGGGCGATACCATGACTGGCACGCGCAAAGTTGCGCGGGCGAACGGTGAGTTCGACGAGGTGGCTTTCACCGGGAAACGAAGCCCGGCGCTGCCGCCGCGGCCCGACTTAAAGAAAGTAAAGTTTGGCGAGCCGATCGCGCTGCTGAATGGCCGCGATCTCACCGGTTGGAAAGCGAAGGAAGCGAATCTCAAAAACGCGTGGGTGGTTGAAGGCGGCGTGTTGGTAAACCGTCCGCCGGCGCACGCCGAAGGGCAGGCGCGGGAGCGCACGGCGAATCTCCGCACCGACCGCGAGTTCGAGGATTTCAATCTCAAGCTCGAGGTGAACGTCCCGGCGGGCAGCAACAGCGGCGTGTATCTGCGCGGGATCTACGAGATTCAAGTGCTCGACTCGATGGGCAAGGCCCTCGATTCGCACAACATGGGCGCGCTCTACAGTCGCATCACGCCGAGCGTCGCCGCGGAGAAACCGGCCGGCGAATGGCAGACGATGGACATCACGCTCGTGCAACGCCACCTGACCGTCGTGCTCAACGGCAAGACGATCATCGACAACCAACCGGTGCTGGGATGCACCGGCGGCGCGTTGTGGTCGGATGAAGCGCGCCCAGGTCCGCTCTACCTGCAGGGCGACCATGGCGCCGTGTCGTATCGCAACATCGTCCTGCGGCCGGTGGTGAAGTGATCTGGAACTCAGGAAATCAGGAAACAGACACAAGCTCCGCGTCCGTTCCCGTCCGCCCGTCTGTTCCTGAGTTCCTGATTTCTAGATTAGTAGTTTCGAAAGCTCCCCAAACCCTATGCGCTACCTATCCCTGCTACGTTGCGTAATTCTCGCCAGCGCGTTCTGCACAATGCCGCTGCACGCCGAGAGGATCGTCCTCGTGGCCGGCGGAAGCGAAGACGCGTTGAACATCCCGGCGACGCGTGCGCTGCTGAAGGAGCCGTTCGGCGTGGACTTTGATCGCGCCGGCAACCTGTTCATCGTCGAGATGGCGGCGGGAAATCGTCTCCTGAAAGTGGATGCGAAAGGCGTGCTCACCCACGTCGCCGGCAAGGCCACAGCGGGCGACTCCGGCGACGGAGGCCCGGCGCTCGCGGCGCAGTTCAATGGCCCGCACAACCTCGCGGTTCTCCCCGAGGGCGACGTGTTGATCAGCGACACGTGGAACGGTCGCGTGCGGCGCGTTAACGTCGCGGCTGGCACGGTGACGAGCCTGCCCGGCTTCAATGTGCCGGCGGCGCAGGGACGCGCGTCCGGTCCGTATTGCATCACGCTGAATCCCGACGGCACGCAGCTCCATATCGCGGATTTGAAACGCGTGCACGCCGTCGACGTGAAGACCGGTGCGTCGCGCCTTGTAGCCGGCAACGGCGAGAAGGGTGTGCCGAAGGATGGCGCCGTCGCGACGGAAGCGCCGCTGGTCGACCCGCGGGCGGCGGCGATGGACCGCCAGGGGAATATCTACATTCTCGAGCGCAACGGCCATGCGCTGCGCGTCGTCGGCCGCGACGGTAAAATTCGCACCGTGGTCAATGCATCGGGAAAAAAAGGGGCCGAGGGCGATGGCGGCGACGCACTGGCCGCGACGATGAGCGGCCCCAAACATCTGTGCATCGACCACGACGACACGGTTCTGATCGCGGACGCCGAGAATCATACCATCCGCCGCTACGTGCCGAAGACCGGCAAAATACTGCGCGTCGCCGGCACGGGCAAGAAAGGGGTGGCCGGCTTGGACGGCCCGCCGGAAAAATGCGAGTTAGCCCGGCCGCATGGCGTGACGGTCTACCGCGACGGCACGCTCTACATCACGGATAGTTATAACAACCGGATTTTGAAGATCGTGAAATGAAAGGCTCCTTGGTCATGAATTCCTTTCGCCTCCCTTTCAGCTTGGCCCTTCTTTTCCTCGCATGGGGTGCTCAGGCCCAAGAGCGCCCGGAGCTATTCTTTCGCGAAGATTGGAAAGAGACGCCTGCCGCCACGCCGGTCACGCAGGAGCATGTCGCGAACCCGGATTTGCTGGTGACGCGCCACGGACCGGGAGAGGCGAAGATCAAGAAGAGTCATCATGACAAGCCCACCGACGATCCTTTCTACATTTGGTCGGGAGACACCGAACGGCCCTGGGCGATCAGCTTGCGGCACAAGTCCGCGCGGATCGATCTGACCGGGCCGGCGAAGATTCGCTGGCGGGCGAAGCAGACCGGCTTTCGGCAGCTTCGCGTCATCCTGAAACTCGCCGACGGCAAATGGCTCATCAGCGATCAATTCGATGACGAGTCGACGGACTGGCGCGTGCGGGAATTTTTCGTGCCGGACATTCGCTGGCGGATGTTCGACGCGGCGAAAGTGGCCGAGGGAAAGTGGGTCGCCGCGCCGGATCTGAGCAAAGTCGCCGAGATTGGCTGGACCGATCTCATGGCCGGCGGCGGCACGCCGGCATCGTCGCGGCTCGATTGGATCGAGGTGTATGGGAAGCCGGTGCGGAGGTAGGGCGGCCTTGGCGGTTCGTGGGTGGGGCTGCTTCTCCGAAGCGGCCTTGGCTCCATGGCGGACGTGGCTTCGAACCAAGGCCGGCTCGGAGAGCCGGGCCCCACCTCGGAACAACCGCCCCTAGCGCACAAACCAGGGCTGCGCGGTCGGCTCGTTTTTGAAGAACTTCAGCAGCAACGCCGCGACCTTGCGGCGGCCGGCATCGGAGGGGTGGGTGCCATCGGGACCGAAGTCTTCTTTCGCCCACATGAATCCGTCAACGCGGGTCTTGGTGCCGTCGGCCCAGAGATAGGGGCCCCACGCGAGCCACGGAGAGGTTGCATCGGTCTTGCCCGCGATCTGATCCGCGATGAGCCACTTCACGGCGAAACCTGTTTCGTAGGCGTGCGGTTCCGGATTGAGCGGCGTCGCCGCATAGCCGGCATACGTGCGGCTGGAGAGGTAGGCGATTTTGAGGTTCGGAAGTTTCGCGTGCAGATTGCGTAGTGTCTGCGCGATGTCGGCCTGGAGTTTTTTTGCTTCGGCGGGAAACGGCTGCGTTGGGCCGGCGTTTGCCTGCTTCAACCACACGACTTGCACCTGCGCAGCGGTGACGCCGGCGGCTTTCATCCGCTCGGTGTTCACGGTCCAGTAATTCGCGTCCGACTTCGCGGTGATCATGGCGGTTTGTCCCCCTTGCGCGCCGTCCACGAGGGTGAGGCGCGGATTGATCGCGGCATCGTTGGCGGCTAGGCGCTGAAAGGTGGAAAATTCCTGGGTGGCGTTCGACATGCCGACACTGAGCAACACGATCTTTCCGTCCTTCGCCGGCTTGCCCGCCGCGTCCAGCGGCGTGATTGCTCGAGCCAGTTTCAAGCCGGCGGCGGCATGGGCGGGTGGGGGCGTGTTCTTGCCATCTGGATACAGACCGCCGGGCTCCCCGAGGTGGCGGCTGGCGCCCAGGTCGGTGAGTGGGACCATGCCGGTCGATTCGCGCGGAGGATTCTTTTTTGCGAATTCCTGTTTCTTGGCGGCGGATTGCGCGGGATTCCGTTTCGCCATGATGCCTTGGGCATACGCGCGCTCCTCCGCGGATACGGCTTCGCCTCGTTGGCGCTTGGCCATAATCGCCTCGAATCGCGGATCGGTTTCCTGCGCGAGCGAGCCGGGGATAAATGCGAGGGTGGCCGCGAGGACGAGGAGTCGGAGTTTCATGATCTTGAACCACTAATCTGCACTGATAGGAGGAAATTTTAGGAATACGAATCCGCCGACTCCTTCATTCCCAAGATTCCTGATGATTAGTGTTCATCAGTGGTCTCCCCTGCCTCAGTTCAGGCGATGAGTTTATCGACCACTTTCCCTGCGACATCCGTCAGCCGGAAATCGCGACCTTGGAAGCGATACGTGAGCCGGGTGTGATCGAGGCCAAAGAGGTGCAGCATCGTCGCGTGGAGATCGTTCACGTGGATGGGATCCTTCACGATGTTCCAGCCAATGTCGTCGGTCTCGCCGATCACCTGTCCGCCTTTCACGCCGCCGCCGGCCATCCAGAGGCTGAAAGCAAACGGGTGATGGTCCCGGCCGGTGACCGCCTGATAGCCGACGCGATTCTCACCGAGCGGTGTGCGACCGAACTCGGAGCCCCATACAACGAGCGTTTCGTCGAGTAGGCCGCGTTGCTTGAGATCTTTGATCAGTGCGGCGATGGGCTGATCGGCCATCTGGCTGTTGAAACCGAGTTCTGACTCGAGGTTGCTGTGGTGATCCCACGAAGCGTGAAAAATGTTCACGAAGCGCACGCCCCGCTCGACAAGCCGGCGCGCGAGCAGGCAGTTGGTGGAAAATGTTTTGAACTGCCCGACGCCACCGCCGCGGTTGGCGCCTTTCAACTCGGGCTCCGCGCGATCGATCCCGTAGGCCTCGAGCGTGGCGGGCGATTCGCCCTTGAGGTCGGTCAGCTCGGGTGCGGCAGTTTGCATGCGAAACGCCAGCTCGTAGGCGGCGATGCGGCTCGCGATTTCGGGATCGCGGACTTCCTGGTGACGCAGCTTGTTGAGGTCGGTGATCGCATCGAGACCGTAGTGCTGCATCTGGGACGTGATGCCGGGCGGATTGCTCAAGTTGAGCACCGGGTCGCCTTTGTTGCGGAAGAGCACGCCCGCGTAATCGGAGGGGAGAAAGCCGCTCGACCAGAGGGACGCGCCGCCGCTCGTGCCGCGGCCCGCGGTGAGGACAACGTAACCCGGAAGATTTTTCGACTCGCTGCCGAGGCCGTAGTTCAGCCACGCGCCCATCGCCGGCCGGTCGAACATCGACGAGCCGCACTGCATCATCAACTGGCCCGGGTGATGGTTGAACTGATCCGTGTGCATCGAGCGGATGAGCGCGATGTCGTCGGCGCAGGAACCGATGTGTGGGAGCAAATCGGAGAACTCGGTGCCACACCGGCCGTGCTTGGTGAACTTCCGCGGCGAGCCCATCAGGCGGGCGCCTTCTTTCTGAATGAAGGCGAAGCGCACCTTCTCGAGCATCGAGTCGGGCAGCTTCTGACCGTTCATCTCGTTCAGCTTCGGCTTGGGATCGAAGAGATCCATCTGACTCGGGGCGCCCTCCATGTAGATGAAGATGCAATTCTTGGCTTTCGGCGCGAAGTGGGGACCGCGCGGAGCGCCGAGCGAGCTACCGGTGGTTGCGCCCGCAACGCCGGCATCGGCCGCGAGCAAGCCGTCGGCTTTAAACAACGACGCGAGCGCGAGAGAACCCAGACCACTGGCGCTGGTGGCCAGGAAGTCGCGGCGCGTTTGCTTGATGATGTCGTCGGGGCTCATGGAGGGGAAAGCGTGCGTTCTGTTTTTAGACAGGATTAGGAACCTCTGAAAAATGCAGTCGGACAAATCTGGAACTCAGGAAATCAGGAAGAAGCATCAAATAGCTCGGGTTTTCCCATTTGATCAGGCCTTTTTCCTCAGTTCCTGACTTCCAGATTGGATCGTTCAGAGCCTCTTTGACAGGATTGGGTGGAGACGGAGAGACGCGTTTTCCTGATCCGGTTAAGCCTGTCCATAAATCCGCGAGCATCAGTCGCGTGTGATGAATTCGTCGAGGTTCATGATCGTCCGCACGGCGGCTACGAGCGCGGCTTGCTCGATGGGTGTGGCGGGCAAGGCGACGTCGCCCTCGAGGCCCAGGATGCTTTTCGCGCTCGCGGGTTGTTCGCTCGTGAGCCGGAACTGGTCGTCGTAGAGCTGGCGTAGCCGGGCGCGTTCGGCGGCGGTGGGCGGGCGTGCTAGACAGGTTTCGAACGCGCGGTCGAGTCGCGCATCGACGCTGGGTTCGGCCATGAGGGATTTGGCGAGGACGCGGGCGCACTCGAAGAACACGGGATCGTTCCAGAGGGTGAGCGCCTGCAGCGGGGTGTTGGAGCGATCGCGGCGGGTGCAGGTCGCAGTCGAGTTCGGCGCGTCGAACGTCATCAGCATTGGGTAGGGGACGGTGCGCTGAAAAAATATATACAGGCCGCGCCGATATTTGTCCGCGCCCTCACTCTCCTGCCACTTCACGGAATTCGCGTAGCCGAGCGCGGCGATGTCGGCCGGTAGCGGCGGGCGCACGCTCGGGCCGCCGATTTTGGGGGCGAGCAACCCGCTGGCGGCCAGGTGCGTGTCGCGGATCGCTTCCGCTTCCAGGCGGAGTCGATTCTGTCGGGCGAGCAGCGTGTTCAGCGGGTCGAGGTCGATGAGGTCAGACCGGTAGTCGGACGTTTGCCGATAGACCGTCGACGTTACGATGAGCTTGATCAGGGCTTTTCGGCTCCAGCCCAGGCGGGGGAACTCGGTGGCCAGCCAGTCGAGCAATTCAGGGTGCGTGGGCTTTTCGCCTTGGAGACCGAAATTGTTGACGCTGCTGACGAGTCCGCGGCCGAAGAGATTTTTCCACGTGTGATTTACGGTGACGCGCGCCGTGAGTGGATTGTCGGCGGCGACCAACCAGCGCGCGAGGTCGAGTCGGTCGGGTGAGGCGGCGCGCGGAGTGAAGGCGTGCAGCACCGCGGGCGTCGCGGGCGTCACCTTGGGTCCGGGGCGAAGGAAATCGCCGCGGATGTGAACGTGCGTGTCGCGGGCTTTCGCGCGCTCGGCCAAAACCGCGGCCTTGGTTTCTGGATACTTCGGTTCGGTCTTCGCGTGATCGTCGAGCGGACGACGCAGCTTCTTCGCCTGCGGATCAATCTCGTCGCGATGGTAGTCGGCCAGGGCTTTCTTTTGGGCGAGGGTGCGCTGTTCCGGCGGCGTGTTCCAGCCGATGGCCACCAGGTCGTCGGCGAGGGTCGCCTTGAGCGGAGAGGGCGCGGCGGTGGCGGCGAGCCGGAAGCGGAGAATCGTGTGTTGATTGCCGAACTGCTGCTCGAGGGTGAATTCAAGCTTGTCGCCGGGCGCGAGCTGTAGCGGTTCCGCGCATTCGAACACGGCCGCGTGCCGGCGTTTTGATTGCGGCGAGATCGCCCAACCCGTCTTGGTGTCGCCATCGATCGCGCCGGCGACCGCCCAGTCTTTTTGCGAAAAATCCGCGGTCGCGTTTCGGAGCGCGATGGCGCGGGGGGCGGAGCCGTCGGCGGCTTTTACTTTGGCTCGGAACTCAGTGAGGACGAAATTTCCGTTGCCCGAGCGGCCGGGTCCGGCGCTGGCCTTGGCGTCGGGTAGCACTTCCAAGCGGAACCCGCCGACGGTGCTTAGAACCGTGGTGGTTTCGACCGTGTAAGTTTCGGACAGCGGGCTCATGCCCGAGGCGGTGATGGAGTGATCGCCGGATGGCGCGAGCGTGGTGCCGTCCGTCGCGGCCACGGTGATGGGTGCGAGCGGTGCCCAGACGGCGAGGTCCAGCTTGCTGGTTGCTTCCCATTCCGCCTGCTTCGCCGGCAGCAAGTCGCGCACGTAGTCGTCGTAAGTTTTTTTCAGGGGCGCGCGCGTGGTGTCCCATTGCGTTTTCGCGGCGTGATAAATCGTCAGCTCCGCCGCGGTAGGCGCGGGCAGTTCCTGGTCGTCGGCGTTGTTGAAGAAGGCGAAGAGCTGGTAGAATTCGCGCTGCGAGATCGGATCGAATTTGTGCGAGTGACACTCAGCGCAGCCGAGCGTGAGCCCGAGCCAGACCGCGCCCGTCGTGTCGACGCGATCGACGACGGACTTGCAGCGAAACTCCTCGGGGTCGACGCCGCCTTCGCGGTTGGTGAGCGTCTGACGATGGAAACCGGTCGCGACTTTCTGGTCGTGCGTGGGGTTCGGCAAGAGGTCGCCGGCGAGTTGTTCGACGGTGAATTGGTCGAACGGCAAATCGCGGTTGATGGCGTCGATGACCCAATCGCGGTAGAGGTAGGCGTAGGGGCGGGGAGAATCTTTCTCGTAGCCATCGCTATCCGCGTAGCGCGCGAGGTCGAGCCAGTGGCGGCCCCAGCGCTCGCCGAAGTGCGGCGAAGCGAGCAGGCGGTCGACGAGCTGCTCGTAAGCGTCGGGGCGGGCGTCCGCGATGAAGGCCTGCACTTCCGCGGGTGAGGGTGGCAGCCCGACCAGATCGAAACTGAGCCGGCGGATCAGCGTGGCGCGATTAGCCTCGGCTGACGGGGTGACCTTTTCCTTTTCAAGACGGGCGAGCACGAAGCGATCAATGGGAGTGCGTGGCCAGCCGGCGGTTTTAACCGCGGGGAGCTCCGCGCGGCGCGGCGCTTGAAACGCCCAGTGCGGGTTGCGCGCGACGGCGGCGGGGCCGATGGGATCGTCCGGCCAGGCGGCGCCCTCGTCGATCCAAGTCTTGATGAGAGCGACTTGAGTGGGCGTCAGCGGTTTGCCTTCCGACTCGGGCGGCATCGGCGCGTCGGGCTCGCCGCCGGAAATGTGGGCGTAGAGGAGGCTCTTCGCGCTATCGCGGGCAACAATCACGGCGCCAGAATCGCCGCCGAGAAATGCGGCCGATTTACGATCGAGACGCAGTCCGCTTTTCTGTTTCTCCGGTCCGTGGCAACTGTAACAGCGGTCGGCGAGGATCGGCTTGATGTCGCGGGCGAAGTCGACGGCGGCGGCGACGGCCGCAGGCGCGAAAAGCGCGAGCACCACCGCTGGCAATGCGGCGAGGCGGACGAAAGCGCGGGCGGGGATACTCACGAGGGGTGCGGCAATCCCGGCAGAATGAACCGGAGTGTCAAAACTGCAATCGGGGCGGGAGACGGAAGGCGGCGGTCCGAGGTGGAGCGTGTTGTCCCCAACGCGCTTTCAGGAGCCCCGATGTAACCCAAGCGCGTTAGGGACAACGCGCTCCACCTCGAGCCCAATACACTTCGACACCGATCAGTTACGCGGCGCGCCTTGCAGGAAAGCCAGGACGCCGTCCGTGTAGTCGCGCTCGACCTGTTCGGAGAACGGTGACGTGCGCGGCTCGTAGCCGCCCTCGCGAAAGGCTGCAGCGGTCGGGAGGTAGCCGAGCCAGCCGTTGGCGTAGCCGAAGAAAAAGTTGTGACGGAACGGCGAGTCAGCCCGGACCTTCAGCGCGATCTCGCAGAACATCTCGACCGGGCTGCCCCAGAGGATCGTGTCATTGATGCGCACAGCGCGCACCGGAATGCGCACGAGGTCGACGCCTGCGGGCGACTTGGCGCCGTAGGCCTTGAGCTCGTCGGACCAACCCAGCTCGGCCTTGCGCGGAGTTTCGATCCAGGTTTCGCCGGCCCAGAGTTTCACGTCGGCAGCGCCGGCGCCGAGGGTGCGGTTAGCCTCAAGGATTTTGTCGCCGAGCAGCACGCGAAATTCGCCGATGTGGGACTTCGCGAGGTCTTGCACGGTGTAAATCGGCGCGAGATTTCCGGCGGCGCCGTTAACGTAGAGCGTGGGGGCGCCGAGTTTTTCTTCGACGTAGCTGGCAACCACGCCCGGGCCGTCGCCGCTGACCTGGAGCATCGAGCCGGCGAGCACGGTGCCGTGCATCGCGTAGTTGGCGATCAGGCCGAGGGGCGAGCCGTCGGGACGTTCGAGGCGGATGAGACCGATCTGACGATCGGTCGGGCCGTCGGGATTAAGGCCGAGGGAGATCTTGCCGTCGGCGTCGCGCGCGCGGCGATTGATGTTGGCGCGGGAGTGGCCGGTGCCGGTGGCAAGGCGGGCGGGGGTGAGTTTCGTGCGGGCTTCGCGGATACCGGCGACGAGGGTGGATTTGACGAACTCGCAGTAATCGCGATCCCATGGGTGATCGGAGCGGCCCTTGAGCAGCACATCATACATCCCGGGAGGACCGACCTCCGGGGTTGAGTGGCTGTGCGTGACCGTCCACCAGAACTGTTTCGGCTCAAGGCCGAGCTCTTTTTTCAGGGTGGCGGCGACGTCGTCGTAGACGGTGGGCGAGAACAGGCAGAGGTCGGACGCGACGATGAAGACTTGAGTCGTGCCGTCATCGAGCGCGGCAATCTTGTGGAAGATCGGTTCGCGCACGCCGGTGGATTTGCGTGGGCCGTAGCCCATGAGCCACTGCGGGGTTTTTGGGGTGATATCGACTTTGACGACGGCGGCGCGGAACTCGGCGTGGGCGGTGGAGACGAGCGTGCTAAACGCGAGGAGGAGGATCGAAAGGCGCATGGAGTTTTGTGTTTAGACAGGAAGGACAGGAACGCGGAGACAGGACCGGACAGGAGGTGATTGTTCCTGTCTTTCCTGTGTCTCAGCTCCTGTAAATCCTACTCAAAAATTCAGAGGCAAACTACACGCCAAACGCACGGCGTAGGGTCTCGATGCTCTTGGGGACGGCGGTGTCGGGGTCTTCTTTGCCTTCCATTTCGAGGGAGACGTAGCCGGTGTAATTCGCGTCGGCCAAGATTTTCGCGATGCGCGCGTAGTCGAGATCGAGCGTATACCACTCGCCGCCGCCATGGTAGGTCTTGGCCTGCACGAATACCGTCTGCGGCGCGACCGCGGCGAGTTTATCGTAGGGGTCTTCGAGGAAATTACCGGTGTCGATCATGGCTCCGAGCCAGGGCGATTTGATCGCGTTGACAATCCGAAGGAGGCCTTCGGGTGTGCGCGTAAGGCCCCAGTGATTTTCGAGCGCGAGGATGACGCCGTGTTCGGCGGCCTTCGCGAGGCATTGCTCGATGCAGTCCTGGCACCACTTGAAACCTTCGTCTTCGGTGTGACCGGGCAGGATTGGCTCCTCGCCGCGGGCCTTCATCAAATCATCGAAGGAGCGAATCGTATTCCAGCGGCCGGAGTTGAGCCGGATGCACGGGATGCCGAGCGCGCTGGCGATCTCGATGCATTTGATGGTGTGCTCGACTTCCTTGCGTCGGTAGTCGGCGCTGGGGTCGACGAAGTCCTGGTGAATGGAAAGGCAGATGAGGTTCACACCATTTCGAAACGCGTGGCGCTTGAGCTTCTGCAAATAGGCGCGGTGCTCGGCGGTGAGCGGCGCGCGTTCGGGAATTTCCATCTGCCGGTGGAGCACGTCGACGCCGGCGACGCCGAGCGCGGCGGTTTTCTCGATGACGGTTTCGATCGAGACCTTGGCGGTGCGAAAGTGCCAGTAGGAATAGGAGGAGATGGCCAATTGAATTGCTCGACGTCGGCTGGCGACGGGGGACGGGGTCGCGGCTTGCAGGGAAGGCAGCGCGGAGGTGGCGAGGAGGCTCGTGGCGGCGACGGAGGCGCCGAGAAAATCGCGCCGGTTGAGAGGGCGGGTGGGGTGCATCGGAAGCGCAGCTTACCCCGGCGCCGTGGCAACGGAAGCGGGTAATGCGCGACTTGCCGCGCTCGGCGCGTGCCGCACACTGGTGCGCGATGAACCCCTCGCGACGCATCGTCCTGCTCGTGGTCTCGCTGGCGAGTTTGGTCGCGACGGCGACCGCCGCGGACAATCGCCCCAATGTGATCGTGATCCTGGCCGATGATCTCGGCTACGGGGACCTCGGTTGTTACGGGCACCCGAAATTCAAGACGCCTCATCTCGACCGGATGGCGGCGGAAGGCGTGCGGTTCACGCAGTTCAACACGCCCGCGCCGTTTTGCGCGCCGACGCGCGCTTCGCTAATGACGGGGCGGTATCCGTTTCGCTGTGGCATGACGGCGAATCCCGCGCCGGATGGCGGGCCGGTGGCGGATGATCTCGCACTGCCGCAAGCGGAAATCCTCCTGCCGCAGCTCTTCAAGCAGGCCGGCTACGCGACGGGCATGGTCGGCAAGTGGCACCTGGGCCACAAGCGGCGTGAGTCGCTCCCGACGAGCCGTGGTTTCGACGAGTATCTCGGAATTCTTTACAGCAACGACATGCGGCCGGTGCAGTTTCAGGACGGGGAAAAAATCGTCGAGTATCCGCTCGTGCAGGCGACGATCACGCGGCGTTACACGACGCGCGCTTTGAGCTTTATCGAGCGAAATGCGAGCAAGCCGTTCTTCCTCTATCTCGCGCATGCGATGCCGCACAAGCCGCTCGCCACGACGGAGGCGTATTACAACCAGAGTGGCGCGGGGCTCTTTGGCGATGTGATGATGGATCTGGATGCGAGCGTCGGCGAAGTGCTGGCGAAAGTGAAAGCGCTCGGTCTCGACGAGCGCACGCTGATCGTGTTCACGAGTGACAACGGCCCGTGGTATGGCGGCAGCTCGGGCGGGCTGCGGAACATGAAAGGCAGCAGTTGGGAGGGAGGCTATCGCGTGCCGTTCATCGCGCGTTGGCCGGGAAAAATTCCGGGCGGTCAGATGAGCGCGGCGCTGGGCGTGACGATGGACATCTTTGCCACCTCGCTCGCTGCGGCCAACATTTCCGCGCCGGGTGATCGGGTGATTGATGGGCGGAATCTGCTGCCGGTGCTGACATCCGCTGCGTCGAGTCCGCACGCCGTAATCTTCGGGCATCAGGGACCGCGGCTGGCGACCGTGCGCGACGCGCGGTGGAAACTACATGTGCTCGCCGCCAACGAGCGTCGCGATGGCGTCGCCGGCGAGCGCTGGATCGATCCGCGCGGGCCGGATGGCGTGACGATCCTCGCGCCCTACGAGCAGTATCAGCCGACCGTATACCCGGGCTTGCGCACGGGCGTGGAGGCGAAGGCCGGGCTCCTCTTTGACCTGCAAAACGATCCGGGCGAGCAGCGCGACGTGGCGGCGGAGAATCCGGAAATCGTGGCGCGGTTGAAAAAAGCTTACGACGAGACGAACCGCGAGGTGCCGGCTCCGCCGGTCGCGGCGGCGACTAAAGGTAAGAAGAAGTGATCGTGGGGTGGGGGCGGTCGATTACTAGCGAGGTGGCAACGCGAGCCGGTGGATCGAGGTGGAGCGTGTTGTCCTCAACGCGCTTGGGTTACGGCGTGAATCCTGAAAGTGCGTTGGGGACAACACGCTCCACCTGTGATCCGTTTCTGGTCACATCCACTCGCTGGCGCTCGTAGCTACACCGAGTGGCGACGAGTGCTGGAGAAAATGGTAGGGCGAACCGTCCCGGTGAGCCGTCGCGCGGATCGCGTGCAAAGGCGATACGACCTGCGCGCGGCTTTTCCGCGACGGCTCGGCGAGGACGCCTCGCCCTACCCCAGGCTGTGCTCACGCACCTAGAACGTCCCCTTCACACCGAAGGCCCACTGCACGCCGTAGGAACGGGTCGCGCTGATCTTCGCGTAGTGGGGCGTTTGCGAGCCGTAGCGCAGAGTGGTGTAGTGCACGTTGAAAATGTTTCGGCCGTTGACGAAGAGCGAAAGCTGGCGGCGGAATTGCCACGTGGCGTTCATGTCGGTGGTGGTCCGTTTCTCCTCGTGGACCGAGGCATCGGGTCCCTGCGCCGCGGATACGCCCTGGCGCTGCTCGCCGCGGCCGTTCCATTTCAGCGAGAACGTCACAGGATTGCGCGTGAACGTGAAGCCGTAGTTGAAGCTCTCGGGGATGAAGCGGGTGAACGCGGCGTTGCGGCTGCCGTAGAGCTTGAGCTTGGTCCCGTTGGCGAAGACCGAAAAGTGACGGCCCCAGCCGCCGAGCCCTTTGAACGTTTTCAACGACTGGCGGATGTTGGCCTCGACGCCATCGACGCGAGCATCGCCGCCGTTGACGGTCGTGCGGACCTCCCAGCCGACAAAGTCGGGGTCGAGCCCGAGCCCGTTGAGGAGTGCGGGCGTCGCGGTGATGCCCGTGATGTTGTCGTGAAAGTTGGCGATGTTTTTGCGATAGGTGCCGAAGCTGAACACACCGCCGCTCTCGGTGTAATACTCGGCGGAAAGATCGTAGTTCTGGGCTTTCCAGGGCTGGAGCGCGGGATTGCCGACGATGAGCACGCCGGGATAGCTGCCGGGCGTGGGCGTCACTGAATTGTAGGTCTCGTTCTCGTCGATCGTGGTGTTGGGAATGACGTTCACGAACTCGGGCTTGCCGAACGTCTTCGCATAGGCCGCGCGAACGAGGAAGTTGCTCGTGACGTTGTAGGTGAGGTGCAGGCTCGGGTAGTAGCCGTCGTAGCCGCTGTTGACGGCGTTGCCGAGCTCCTTGCGGATGAGGCGCAGCTCCTCGAGCGAACCCACGGCGCCGGCCTCGGGCCGTCGCACGCGCTGGCCGGCCGCGTTGCGCATGAAGGCGGCTTCGGGTTCGAAAAGCGGACCGGCGGCCTTGTCGTGGATCTTCTCGAAGCGGACGCCGGTGAGCACGAGGAGCTTGTTGTTGAACAACCGCGCGTCGCCCTGGACGTAGGCGGCCGTAGTGATCTCCTTGAAGTTTTCCGTGCCGTTGAGGCGGTTCGTCTCAGTCGTGACCTGGTTGGCGAGCGTCTGCGTGAACAGTGCGGGATTCTTCCCCCAGGCTTCGACCATCCGGTTCGGCGACGGCCAGGGAATGTAATCGTAGTCGAAGTAGGTCCGCCGCGGCGTGTAGACCTGCATGGCATAGGGCGCGAGCGTGCGGTCGATAGTGGCGCCGCTGCCGACGCCGTTGTAGGTGTAGACCTCCGACCGGCGGCGATGCTCGCGATCCTGGGATCGCCCCATGCCGCCGACCTGCGCCGACAGCGGAATTTGACCAAGGCTAAAACTGCGTTTCACGCTGAACTCGGCGCCCATCGTATCGTCGCGGTGATCGCGGAGGACGCCGTTAGTGGCCGTATTAAGGACGTAGTTACGGAGATCCAGTAGGTCGAGCGGCCGGTTGGCTTGATCGAAGGCGGTGATCCGCTTCGGCCCCTCCGGCGTGATGTCGTCGAAGTTGACGCGCACGCCGGTGGGGACGGCCAGAGCGGAAGCGAAGTTGTTGAAGTGCCCCTTGCTCACGTGGCGCATCCACGTCTTGGAGGTCGAGGCGTGGCCGCTCGTGTCGACGGTCCAGCCGCGGGACTGCCAGCGCCAGCGGCCGTTGGTGCCGAGCGTGCGTGCGTCGATATGCAGCAGGTTGGACGCGAAGACGGAGGTGCCGCGTCCGGTGGCCGAGCGGGAAAAATTCTCGCTAAACGTGAGCGGCACGCCGCCTGCGATCGCAGAGGTGGCATTCGTGCCCACGCTGACGGTGCGATTCACGTTGCCGTTGGTGTCGATGTAGTAGGTCGCCTGGAGGCCGAGGGTGAGGACGGAGTTCGGCGTGATGCGCCAGTCCGCCTTTAACCCGGCGGAATTGCGCTCATACCATTTCGGTGCGTCGATCACCTGGTGCGATGCAAGGTAGGGTCGGGCGGGCGTGGCACCGGTCCCGGCGGCCGTGCCGTTCCAGGTGTTCGTGGTGTAGTTCTGCTCGTTCCACGCCTTCGAGTGCAGCGCGGTCAGCACGATGCCGAAATTCTTCGTGATCGGCAGCGTGTAGTCGAAGTCGAAGCCCGGGTTCACGCGGCGCTCCCACGTGTCGTAGGGAAACGGCTGCTTGTGAATCATCATGCCATCGCTGCTGGCTGAGACGAACACGCGATAATTGAGCTGGGCCTTGCTCCGCTCGAACGCGCTTTTGCTGACCATGTTCACCGATCCGGAAATGCCGCTGGCGGGATTCGCGGGCGTCGGGACTTTCGTCACCTCGATGCGCGAGATGTTGTTGATCGAAACCTGCATGAAATCGAACGTCCGCGAGGTCGCGTTGCGCGAGGCGTTGGCGAGCGTGGAGCCGTCGCTCGTGACGTTGGTCATGTTCGGATCGAAGCCGCGCACGGAGACGGAGAGAGGCATGACGTCGGAATAGTCGACCGTGATGCCGGGCAGATTTTTCATGAACTCGGCGACATTGCCCTCGGTGACGTCGCCGTAGGCGTCGGTCGCGACGACGTTCTTGATGTTGGCGGCGAAGCGCTGCTCGTTGGTGGCGAGCGCCTCGCCCTCCATCACCTTCGAGGCGGAGAGCACGAACGCGTCGAGTTTGACGGTGCTGCTCTTGTCGCCGTAAAGCGCCTTGTTGGTGAGGCCGATGTCCCGCTCGACGCTCTGGCCGGGCGCGACGTTGACCGGGACGAGCTGCGGATCGAGGCCGGAGTAGAACGCCTCGATGGTCGCGCTTCCGCTCGGCACACCGGTGAGCTGAAACGTGCCGGTCTCATCGGTGAATACGGTGAGGTTGGTGCCCTTCACCGTGATGCGGGCGTTGTTGAGATACTGATTGGTCGCTTCGTTTTGGACGCGGCCGGAGATCGTGCCGGTGGACGCTTGGGCGCGGCCAGCCGAAACGCTGCCCACGAGAAAGAGGAGGCCGGCGGCGACGCACAAAAGCCACGAGAGTTTCGAAGACGGGGTGGACGTGCGCATGGTCGTGGGAGGGACGGCTGCTCCAACCGCGAAGTTGGAGACGGTGGTGGATGGGGTCGGCGCGAGAGAATCATCGGAGCGGCGCCGGGCAAAAGGATTCGGGTGACTGTTTATTCGCCGAACTTCCCTAACATTTTCAAGTATCCGCCATAAATCCGGATCGCGTGATAGGCGACAGCCGCGGCGACGAGGAGGAACAGCGCGGCAGGGTAGACGAGAGTGACAATGGTGAGAGATCGCGCGGCGGAGTCTTGATACTGGGCCGCGAGGCGGTGGAGGTTGGCCTCGAGTTGCCCGGTTGTTTCACCGGTGTGATAAAGCGCGACGAAGTCTGCGGGGAAGCAGGGCCACGCGTAGAGTTGGCTGCCCGGTGCGGCGCGCGCGGCGACGACGGCGGTCATGGCTTCGGCGGCGGCTTTCAGTTTCGGCGAGCGGGTGATCGCGCCACTCGCGGCCCACGCCTGGCCGATGGGCACACCGGATTCGAGGAGGTTGGCGAGGGCGAAGGAGAAATCTGCGAGCGCTTGGTTGCGCCGGTAGCCGCCGATGGCGGGCAGTGCGTCGGCGATGCGGCCGAGCACCGGGTTGCCGCGGCGCGCGAGATACCAGATGAGTGCGGCGGCGCCCCACAGGGGGAGCACGGTGGCGGCCAGTCCGCGCGCGTAGACGAATGCGTCCCAGTGAAAGCCTTTTTCCAAATCGATCATCCGCATGACCGGCAGGAGCAAGAGGCCGACGTGCAAGACGCCGAGGGGATACAGGCAGGCGAGGAGGAGCTTGAGTTTGGCGGAGCCCAACTCGGCGTGGCGGTGCGAGAGATGGCGGAGCGTCTGGGGCATCCGACCGCCCTCGGCGGCGGCGGAAAGGGCGAGCACGTCACCTAGGGGGAGCCACGATTCCGCCGTGCGGAGCGCATCGCCAGTAGAGCCGCCGGCCTCGATCCTTGCCGCCATGGCGTCGAGATTGGCGGGAGAAGCGCCCGTGCCGCGCGAGGAACGCAGCGCCGCGGGCAATGGCAGGCCGGCCTCGAGTTGCTGAGCGAGCTGGCGATACCAGTTGGAAAGCTTGCGATGGGAGAGAGACACGCGCGGGTGTGGGAGGAAAGCAGGCGGGGAAGTGGATGCAAGGGAGGGCGCGCTCTCTTAAACGCGCCGCTTTGCAGCCCACTCCGAGGTGGAGCGGGCTGATCTCAAGCCGCTTCTGGGCGTCCGACCGTCGAACGTAATTCGATCGCCTCCAAACGAGCGGCTTGGGGTCAAGCCGCTCCACCTCGAACCGGCCACTTCCTGCTCGGCGTCAGACGGAAGGTCTTGTTGCGCGGCGCGAAATCAGAAAGACACGCGGAGTCCATGGCCCGCCGTTCCTCGTCCTCCACGTTTCGCTTGCCCCGCCGCTTCGCCCTCTGGGTGTTGGGGCTCAACGTCGCCGTCGCCGCCACGCTCGGCGGCTGGTATCTGTTTCAGCCGGACACGCGGCAGCTCGAGGTGCGACGGCTCGTGGAGAATGCAATGGAGGGGAAGAAGCGCGTCACGGCGCTCGATGTCGCGTGGGACGTCTGGCAGCTCTATTACGCGGACACTGCGACGGGCAAAATCGCGGCGGGCGACAAGACGATCCTTTATGGCGGCGCGCCGCGGGCGACGGCAGCGGCAGGGAAGAGTGCTGAATTTCGGGTGCTGACGAATCGCGCGTATGCGGTGGGCTACAGCGATGCGCGCGGCAATCCGTTGTGGGCGGCGTATCGTGTGGCGGATCTCGCGAAAATTCCGACACCGGCGGCGCGACCCGAGAAATTCGAGACCGACCGCCGCACGGTGGCACGAATCGCGCCGGACGATTACTCGAACAGTGGCTACGACCGCGGGCACCTCGCGCCGAA
Organism: Opitutaceae bacterium; assembly: GCA_031425115.1. Lineage (GTDB taxonomy): Bacteria > Verrucomicrobiota > Verrucomicrobiia > Opitutales > Opitutaceae > ER46. The sequence goes on from JANPIT010000779.1 coordinate 19,095, forward strand.
CTACGCGATCGCGACGCGTTACGGCGCGGCGGCGCAACGCGAGACATTCCTGATGTCGAACATCACGCCGCAGAAGCACTCGTTGAACGCCGGCCTGTGGAAGGAGCTCGAGATGAAAATCGCGACGAGCTATCCGGCGCGCTACAGCGAAGTGTGGGTGCTGACGGGACCGATCTTCGGGTCGCAGCCGCGGGAATTGAGGCGGGGCGTGCAGATACCCGAGGCGTTTTTCATGATCGTGATCGACGAAAACGAGGGGAAGCTCAGGACGCTGGCGTTTATCGTTCCGCAGGACGCCGCGACGACGACGGACCCCGAAAAATTCCTGGCGACGATCGACGAGATCCAGCGGCGCACGGGACTGGATTTTCTGAGCGAACTCGAAGACGAGGCGGAGCGCGCCGTTGAAACGCAGCGGGCGGGGCGGGTGTGGTAAGCAGCGAAAGTGAAGGAACGGCCGGGTGAGAAGACCGTTGCCGACCGGCCGACGCGGCTCGCGGAGGAAAAACTCAGTCAGCCGTCGCCTGCCGCCTGATCACGGCGCGTTCTTGCGCTTGCCCTTCTTTTTGTCAGCGCGGGGCTCGTCACCGTCGTTATCGCGACCGCCGCCGCCGGTGGCGGGTTTCATCAGCGTGGCGTTCCACGCGTCCCATTTCGCCTGCAGCTCTTTCGCTTTTTCGGGCTGGCTGGTGAAGAGGTTCTTCGTCTCGCCGATGTCGGACGCGAGGTTGTAGAGTTTGACGTCGCTGGCCGGTTGTTTGCCACCGGTGCGGGTTTCGACGTTCATGTCGTAGCGGACGAGTTTGTGGTCGCCAATGCGGATGGCCATCTGGTCTCCAAAACGCCAATACAGCGTGTCGTGCGGCTGGCCGGACTTGGCGCCGCTGAGGAAGGGGAGCAGGTCCACGCCGTCCAGTTTCCACTCGGGCTTCACCGCGACGCCGGCGGCCGCGAGAGCGGTGACGTTGAGATCGAGCTGGATGACGGGTTGAGCGTAGACCGCGGGTTTCACCTTGCCGGCCCAGGAGACGAGGAAGGGCACGCGGATGCCGCCCTCGAGGGTGGTGCGTTTTGAGCCGCGGAGTGGCTGGTTGATCGAGCCGTTGACCGTGACGCCGGGCATGGTCGGTCCGCCGTTGTCGCTGATGAAGCACACGAGGGTGTTTTGCTCCTGACCGCTGGCGGCGATGGCGGCGCGGACGCGGCCGATGGCGTCGTCCATGGACGACATCATCGCGGCGTAGGTGCGGCGTTTCTCGTCGGCAATGTGCGCGAATTTTTTCAATCCAGCATCGGTGGCGTGCATCGGCGTGTGCACGGCGTTGAAGGCGAGATAGAGAAACCATGGCGCACCTTTCTTGCGCTCGATGAAGGAGACCGCCTCGCGGCCAAAGGCGTCGGTGGTATAGTCGAGTTCGTCGATCTGCTGCGTGCCGCGCAGGATGCCGGTCTTGTCAAAGAAACTGTGCGCGCCGCCGAGAAAGCCGAAAAATTCGTCGAAACCGCGCTGCTGCGGGTGCATGGCGGCGCTGGCGCCGAGATGCCATTTGCCGACGAGGGCGGTGGCGTAGCCGGCGGACTTGAGGCGAGTGGCGATCGTGGTCTCGGAGAGGGGCAGACCATTGCCTTCGCCGCCGCCGTTGAACTCGTGGCCGAAGCGTTGCTGGTAGCGACCGGTAAGCAGGCCGGCGCGCGTGGGCGAACAATACGGGCCGGAGACGTAGCCGTTGGTGAACCGCACGCCGGAAGCGGCGAGTGCGTCGAGATGCGGGGTGGGGATGTCTTTGCAACCGTGAACTCCGATGTCGGCATAGCCCATGTCGTCGCCGACGATGAAGAGGATGTTGGGGCGGGCGGGCGCAGGTGCGGCGAAGGCGACGACGGACACGGCGGCGAGACAGAGAATCAGAAGGGGACGCAGATTCATGGTGGGTTGTTATCGAGCGCGGGCGGGGCTCAGACCAGAGAAAACCATTCGGCCTGAGCCGTAGCGATCGCTCGACCAAACGGATTTGCCCACGGAACACACGGAACTCACGCAGGAAGG
>JANPIT010000780.1:0-2129 GCA_031425115.1 Opitutaceae bacterium
GTCTCAAGCAACATGGAGGGTGGTCCGTAAACAGCCGTGCGAAGTTCGAAGGGAGGAGTGGGCGAAGGTGCGCGGCTCGGTCGTGGGCGGTCGCGCGCGCAGTAGATTGCAGGGCGAATGCCAGCGTTGGGGCGCGTTCGCTACGCAATGGTAAGGAGGCGTTTAAATTAATTCGGCGCCCACCTAGTCGCGACAACTGCGCCGAAACCGAAACGTGTTTGTCCCATCAATGGGACCAACGGTGGATAACGATTTTTATTCGCTTCTCCGGGGATTTAATCATTTTTGCACACGGCAAACGATATTTGTGGAACGCGTCGGCACTTCATGGCTTTTGCAGCACTACGGTTTGGCAGAAATTCTTGCCACACACCGCTCGCGCATGGGGAGCCGTCGGCAAAGGGAAATCAAGTCAGGTGGGGAGGTCGAGGACGTCTTCCCTAAAAATTACTGGCCGGGTGATCATCCGCTCGATCACGTCGAGTTCGTCTTCAAATACGAAAACCTCAGCCTTGATTTGTTGGAGCAGGTTTTTCGCCGGCTGTCGGTGGCCGAGATGGATGCCTATATTGCCGCGTCACCAACAAGCAAATACAGGCGAAGAGTGGGGTTTCTCTACGAGTTCCTGACGCCGCGAACGCTTAAGGCGGCAGTTTCGGGCAATTACGTGCAGGTCTTGGATCCGAAGCGATATTTCACCGGCACATCGATTCGCAACGCGCGCTGGCGCGTGGTCGATAACCTGACCGGCAGTGCCGGTGCTTGCGCGCTGATCCGGCGAACGCCGGCCATCGACGAGAAGCTCAAACGAGACTGGCCGGCGGAGATCCGGCGGCTCATCCGACAGGCAGATCCCAAACTATGGTCCCGTGCGATCAATTATCTCTACCTCAAGGAAACCAAGGCTTCGTTTGCGATCGAACGGGAGGAGGTTTCTCCGGCGCGAGGGGAGAGGTTCGTCGCTGTGCTGGCACGCAGCGGTGCGGGTGATGCGGAAGGATTATTGGACGAGCAGCGACTAACTGCGTTGCAGAACCTTATTGTCGATCCTCGCTACGCGGCCAAAGGCTTTCGCCAAGACCAGAACTACGTCGGCCAGGCTCTGCCCGGCTATCAGGAAAAAGTGCACTACGTGTGTCCACCGCCGCAGCTCGTGCGGACGCTGATTTCCGGGCTTCGTGCTTTCCGCAGTCGCAGCGCGCACTTGCCGGCGCCGATTCGTGCCGCAGTTATCGGTTTCGGATTCGTCTACGTGCATCCATTTTCCGACGGAAATGGGCGACTGCATCGGTTGCTACTCCATGAGTCCCTGGCCTTCGACGGTTATACGGACAAAGGTGCGCTTTTGCCGTTTTCCGCGGCCATGCTACGCGATCAGGTTGCCTACGACCGGGTGTTGGAGACCGTCTCGGCAGTCGTGGGGTCGCGCGTCCGCTACCACTTGGAGAAGGATGGCTCTTTGGTGGTCGAGAATTCGCGTGATGCAGAGGGGATTTGGCGATACCCCGATCTCACCCCGCATGTGGAATATGTGCTGGACCTCATCGAGACCACCGTCACGCGAGACTTGCCGGAAGAGCTGCAGACCCTGACTAGAATCGATCGTGCCAGCCTTGAAATAAAGGAGATCGTTGATCTGCCCACGGCCAAATTAAATCTGATGCTCACGCTCTTACTGCAAAACCACGGCAAGCTTTCACAGGCAAAGCGCATTTCGGCATTCAGTGAGCTGACGGATTCGGAGATGCTTCGGATCGAACAAGCCTTTGCCACGTCCTTTGAACGAGTGCCGCCGTCGGGTTTGTGACTGGAAGCTACGATGGGCGGTATTTAGACGAACGAGAGCTGCGGGAGGCATTCGCCCCGGTAAATATGCGGCGGCTTGCGTCCAGCTGCGATCGGCTGCTGTGCTGGCGGCATGAACACTTATCGGATCGCCCTCTACCCCGGGGACGGAATCGGAGTCGACGTGACCGATGCGGCCGTGGCGGTGCTGGGTGCAGTGGAAAAGATTGCGGGGACGTTTCGCCTCGAGACGACGCGCTTCGATTGGGGGACGGCTTATTACGAGAAACACGGAGTCGTGGTGCCGGCGGATTTTCTGAGCACGCTGCGCGGGTTCGATGCAA
>JANPIT010000781.1:0-4469 GCA_031425115.1 Opitutaceae bacterium
CTCAACGGCCACTTCGACACCGTCTACGAGGCCAACGACCCGTTTCAGCAGTGCAAATGGCTCGATGCCGACACCGTCAACGGCCCGGGCGTCGCCGACATGAAAGGCGGCCTGCTCACGATGCTCGCCGCGCTCCAGGCCTTCGAGCAAACGCCCCACGCCGCGAACATCGGCTGGGATGCCCTGCTCACGCCCGACGAAGAAACCGGTTCGCGCGGCAGTGCTCATCTCTTCCGCGAAGCCCCGCAGCGCGCGCAGTTCGCTCTCGTCTTCGAGCCCGCCCGCCCCAGCGGCGACATCGTTCACTCGCGCAAAGGCACCGGCGGCATCGTCGCCACCTGCCACGGCCGGGCCGCCCATGCCGCCAAGATTCCACCCGACGGCCGCAACGCCATCCTCGCCCTCGCCGAATTCCTGCTCGCCGCGAGCAAGATCCCCGCCGAGTTGCCCGGCGTCCTCGTCAACGTCGGCAACATTCGCGGCGGTGGCCCCGCCACCAACGTCGTCCCCGATTTCGCCGAGTCCGAACTCGACGTCCGCATCACCAAGATCGCCGACCGCGAACCGCTTCTCGCCCGCCTCCACGCCCTCGCCGCCGAGATAAACGCGCGCGACGGCTTCAAGCTGGAGTTGAAAGGTGGCTTCAATCGCCCGCCGAAAGAATGCCTCCCGCTCGAGCAGAAACTCTTCCCCGAGTGGCAACGCGCCGCGCAGGATGTCGGGCTCGCACCACCGAACTGGGTCCACACCGGCGGCGGCTCCGACGGCAATCTGCTCACCGCCGCCGGCCTCCCCAATCTCGACGGCGTCGGCCCTATCGGCGACCAGCTCCACAGCAACCGCGAGTTCCTGATCGTCCCGACCATCGCCAAACGCGCCCAACTCGTCGCGCTCGTCCTCCACCGCATCGCCTTCGGCGAGATCGCGCTCACGTAGTCCGCTCAAGAATCACTCGTAGAAAATCCGAGTCCCTCCGCCCTCCACGCCCGCGCGCCTATAGGCGCCTTTCAACTCCCCCGCGCCCTCCGACCTTTTGCGCCTCTTTGCGGCCAACCTTCTGCGCCGCCTCGGCCCCCATGCACGTCCTCCGCCCCATTCGCGAAAGCGACCTCCCCGGGCTCGTCGCACTCGCGCAGGCCACGGGCGGCGGACTCACCACGCTCCCGCCTGACGAATCTTATCTCGCCGACCGCATCGACGAATCGCTCCGCGCCTTCCGGCCCCGCATCCGCCAGCCCGGCAGTGAAAATTATCTCTTCGCCCTCGAAGACAGCACCACCACCGAGCTCGTCGGCGTATCCGGCATCGCCGCACGCGTCGGCGGCTTCGAACCGAGCTACAGTTACGAGATCCGCTCCGAACCGCACGCCCACGCGCCCCTCGGGATCAAGCGCGACATCCCGACGCTCCACCTCAAAACCGAGCACCGGGGTCCCTCCGAAGTCTGTTCGCTCTTCCTCCGCCCCGACCGCCGCCGCGGCGGCATCGGCCGCCTCCTCTCACTCGGCCGTTTCCTCTTCATGGGCACGCATCGCGCCCGTTTCACGCCGACCGTCATCGCCGAGATGCGCGGCTACATCGACCAGACCGGCCGCTCGCCGTTTTGGGAGGCCGTCGGCCGGCATTTCTTCGAGTTCGATTTCTACCGCGCCGACATTCTCTGCGGCCTCGGCGAGAAACAGTTCATCGCCGACCTCATGCCCCGCCATCCGATCTACGTGCCGCTGCTCCCCGCGAGCGTGCAAGCCGTGATCGGTCGCGTGCACCACGACACCGAGCCCGCTCTCGCGCTCCTCCTCGCCGAAGGGTTTCAACAAGTTCAGGTGATCGACATCTTCGACGCTGGCCCGCTGCTCCGCGCCGACGTCGCCGGGCTTCGCACGCTCCGCCAATCCCGCGTCGCCACCATTCGCAGCGCCGCCGCCGCCGTGCCTGCCACCGCTGCGCCCCAGTTGCTCGCGCACGCCACCCTCGACTTCCGCGCGTGCCTCGACGGCGCCCTCGCCCACGACGACGGCTCCATTTCCATCGCCCGGGATACGGCCCACGCGCTTAACGTCGACGCCGGCGACCAGCTCACGATTTCTCCATTGCGGTAGTTCCGAAGCCGGGCCCGGAGGTCCCTGCTCTACCTTTTCCGAGGTAGCGTCGGGACCTCCGGGCCCGACTTCATCCGTCCACCCCAATCCACTCGTGCCCCACTTCTCCTCCCTCAACCCAGCCACCGGCGACCCCGTCTGGACCGGCCCGGCCGCCAGCGCCGCGGACGTTGATGCCGCGATCGCCCGCGCCCGCACCGCCTTCCGCACGTGGTCACGCACGCCGCTCGCCGACCGCGAGGCGCATCTTCGCACCTTCGCCCGCGCGCTCGAAACGCGCAAAGCGTCCCTGGCCGAAGCGATCTCCCTCGAAGTCGGCAAACCCCGTTGGGAAGCGCTCGCCGAAGTGCAGACGATGATCACGAAGATCGACTTCGCGATCCGCGGCTACGCGCAGCGCACCGCCGAATTCACCGCCGGCCCAGCCACCACGCGTTTCCGCCCGCACGGCGTGTGCGCCGTTTTCGGCCCCTTCAATTTTCCCGGCCATCTGCCCAACGGCCACATCGTTCCCGCTCTCCTCGCCGGCAACACCGTCGTCTTCAAGCCCAGCGAATACGCCCCGCTCGTCGCCGAGCGCACCCTCGCCGCCTGGCACGAAGCCGGCCTCCCCGCCCACGTCCTCCAACTCGTCCAAGGCGCCCGCGAAACGGGAGCCGCGCTCGCCACCCACGCGGGGATCGACGGCCTTTTTTTCACCGGCTCCGCCCGCACCGGGCTGTGGCTCGCCCAACACTTCGCCCGCACTCCGGAAAAAATCCTCGCGCTCGAACTCGGCGGCAACAACCCGCTCGTCGTCTGGAGCGCCCGCGATCTCCCCGCCGCCGCCCTGCTCGTGGCCCAATCCGCCTACGCCACCGCCGGCCAGCGCTGCACCTGCGCGCGCCGGCTAATCGTCTCCGCCGACGCCACCGGCGACGCGCTGCTCGCCGCTCTACAGTCCGTCATCGATCGCATCCGCGTCGGCCCTTGGACGTCCCAGCCCGAGCCCTACATGGGCCCGGTGATCTCCGCCCGGGCCGCGCAGGAGATCCTCGCCGCCCAGCAAGCGCTCCAAACCGGCGGCGCCCGGGTCATCGTCCCCTGCCGCTCTCTCGACCCGGACACCGGCCTGCTTTCGCCCGGGCTGATCGATGTCACTCCGATGCCGCGCCCTCCTGCCGACGAAGAAATCTTCGGTCCGCTACTCCAAGTTATCCGGGTCCGCGACTTCACCGCCGCGCTCGCCGCTGCCAACGCCACGCGCTACGGCCTCGCCGCCGGCCTGATCAGCGACGACCGAGCGTTGTATGAACAATTCCGTGACGAAGTCCGCGCGGGCCTGATTAACTGGAACCAGCCGCTCACCGGCGCGAGCGGGGCCGCGCCCTTCGGCGGCATCGGCCACAGCGGCAACCACCGCCCCAGCGGCCTCTTCGCCGCCGACTACTGCGCCTACCCCGTCGCGAGCATCGAAGTCCCCGAACTCAAAATACCCGCGGCCCTTCCCCCCGGCCTCAGCCCCTAGCGTCCACGCGACGACGGTTCTTCTTTTCCGTGTCTTCCGTGTGTTCCGTGGGCCACCTCTCCGATGCCTTGCTCATTCGAAGTTAATTTCGACGGCCTAGTCGGCCCCACCCACAACTACGCCGGCCTCTCCCTCGGCAACGTGGCCTCGATGTCGCAGCTCGGCGCCGTCTCCAATCCCCGCGCCGCCGCGCTCGAAGGCCTCGCGAAGATGAAGTTCCTCGCCGACCTCGGGCTCCCCCAAGCCGTGCTCCCACCGCATGCGCGGCCCGCCGTCGAAACCCTCCGCGCGCTCGGTTTCAGCGGTAACGACCCCGCCGTCCTCCGCACCGCCGCGCGCCAGGCGCCCGAGCTGCTCCGCGCCTGCGCCTCCTCGTCGTCGATGTGGGTCGCCAACGCCGCGACCGTCACTCCGAGCCGCGACGCCCCCGACCGCCGCGTGCATTTCACACCCGCCAATCTCAGTGCGAAACTCCACCGCTCCATCGAACCCCCGCAGACCGCCCGCACGCTCCGCGCGATCTTTCACGACCCCGCCCGCTTCGTCGTGCACGAGCCGGTGCCCTCCGGTCAGAACCTCGGCGACGAAGGCGCGGCCAACCACACCCGTCTCGCGCCCACCCACGCCGCGCGCGGTCTGCATTTCTTCGTCTACGGTCATCATGCGTTTCCAACCTTGTCCTCCGCCACATCCGCCGCGCGCCCGCAGCGTTTCCCTTCGCGCCAGGCCCGTGAAGCATCGGTCGCCGTCGCCCGCGCGCACGGTCTCGCCGATGCGCACACGATCTTCGCCCAACAACACCCCGACGCGATCGACGCCGGCGTGTTTCACAACGACGTGATCGCCGTCGGCAACGAGAACGT
>JANPIT010000782.1:0-5631 GCA_031425115.1 Opitutaceae bacterium
AGCGCCATCCTGATTATCGTGCGGGTACTCACCGACGACGAAATCACCGTGCTGCATACGGCGGCGCACGCCGCGGGCCTCGCTGCGCTGTTCGAAATTCACACCGAAGCCGAGATCGAACGCGCCGAGCGACATGGCGCCAAGGTGATCGGCGTAAACAACCGCGATCTAGCGATCTTCAAGACTGATCTCGGACTCAGCGAGCGGCTCATTCCCCTGTTCCCGCGCGACGTCATCGCCGTGAGCGAAAGCGGGATTCACACGGCCGCCGACGCGGCGCGCGTGCGCGCCGCCGGCGCCCATGCCGTGCTCGTCGGCGAAGCGCTCATGCGCGCGACCGATCCGACCGCGCTTCTCCACGAGTTCCGCGCCACCTGACGCCGGCTCACTAATTTCCATGAGCCAACGTCCCATCAGCGCCTTCCTCAAACTCGGCGGCATCTATTTCCTGCCGCGCACGCTCGACAAGATTCGCAAGCACGCTCGCGGCGACCTGCACCCCGAGCACCATGAGTTCCTCGGCAAAGCCTACGACGGTCGCCTCTGCCATTTTCTCGGGCTCGATTATAACGCGCTCAAGGCGCGCACCCTCGCCGGCGGCACCGATGAAGAGATTTTCACGTGGATCCAGCAGAACGGCCGCAAGCTGACTGACGTCGACGTGATGATCTGGAATGGTTTCGCCTCGAAGCGTGGCTGGCGGGATGAAGCGACGCCGAGCCTCGAAAAAAACAAGGCCGACAGCGGCCTCGCGCACCGGACCGACTTGGTGACTTTTTTCGATTACTACGAAGTCGACGAAGGCCGCGCGCCGCGCTGACCTATGCCCCTGTCGCCGACCGCCACGCGCGAATTGCTCGCGCACCTCGGGCATTCACCAAAGCGGTTTCTCGGGCAAAACTTCCTCGTCGACGGTAACATCGTCCGCAAATCGCTCGAACTCGCCGAGGTGAAGTCGGGCGATACGGTGATCGAGATCGGCCCCGGGCTGGGCACGCTCACCACGGCGTTGCTGGAAGCCGGCGCGATCGTCTGGGCAGTGGAAAAAGACCGCGCGCTCCACGCTCACCTCGAGGCGACTCTGCTGCCGCGTTTCCCGCAGACCTTTCACCTCCTCGAAGGCGACGCCGTCGAACATCCGTTGGCCGGGCTCTGGACCCCGCCGAGTGATGGAGCGCCGCCTCCGTCCCACCCCGCGACGGAGTTCAAGATCGTCGCCAACCTCCCCTACGCCATCGCGACCCCCTGGCTCGACGCGGTGCTGTCCGGCCCGCTCCCGGCACGCTTGGTCTTGATGATGCAGCAAGAAGCGGCCCAGCGCTACGCCGCGCAGCCGGGCACCAAGTCGTTCGGCGCGATTTCAGTTTTCCTGCAATCTGCTTACGCCATCGCACCGGGGCACAAGGTCGCCGCGGCCTGCTTCTTTCCTCGTCCCGATGTGGAGTCCCACCTGCTCCATCTGGTGCGGAAGCCATCGCCCCAGGTTTTCTCCGCGGCGGAAAAAACGCTGGTGCGTTCCTGCTTTCAGCAACGGCGCAAACAAATCGGCGCTCTCCTGCGCGGCCGGCTGGCCGAGGGCGCCACGGGCTGGCGGGAACTTCTCGCTGCTCATGGGCTCTCAGAACAGACCCGCCCCGAGGCCATCCCGGTCGAGGTGTGGCGGCAGCTGGCCACCCTTTCCTCACCGTTGGCTTGAAAGCGTCCCGCGCCCGGATAACCAGTTCACCCTCACTCATGGCTCGTTTCACCCTCGCGCTTCTCTTCGCTTCGCTGTTCAGCATCGCCAACGGCCAGGGCCTCGTCGGCAAGGTCGAGGGCCGCAACTACGTCTCGCCCACGGGCATGTTCAAGGTGGCGATCCCCGTCCTCGCGGAGCTTGGTGGTGAAATCACGGATACACCCAACGTCGTCACGTTTCAAGACGACTTCAACGTGCACGTGAGCATCGCGGCTTTTCCCCAGGACGCCACCCAGCGCTGGGAAAACTCCACGCGCGGCACCAAGGACTATCTCGTCTATTTCTTCAGCAACGTCGTGCTCCGCGATTTCAAGCAGACCTTTCCGGGCGTGCAGATGGAGAGCGCGAAATTCCTGCCCACGTTTCTAGAGGGCTCGCTCCTCACTTATTTCCTCGTGCCAGGCGGCACGATGTTTCGCGAGCGTGTGCCGTTGCTGACGCCCGATCTGCTTCCGACCGCGAAGCGCGGGAATCTCGTGTTCGTGCGCAACGCTCACGTCTTCGTCGTCAGCATCGAGCTCGCCGAGCGCGTCATCGAGGGCCGGCTCCATACCAAGACCACGGCGGAAGAGGATGAAATCCTGCGGACCCGGCTTTACGATATCGTGGCGAAGCTGACGTTTACCAAACCGCCCGCTGCGGAGCCTGCGAAGAAATGATCGCGGCGCCGCGCAACCAAACGCGGCCCTGGCTCGCCGTAGGAGTAGCCGCCCTCGCACTGCTGTTGGGCGGGTGCGTTTACCTGCGGCTGCTCGAGTTGAAGCAGCAGCTCGGGAAGTTCGATCAGTTCTTTGCCCTGCAAACCACCGACGGTCTCGCCCTCATCTGCCACACGCCGGTTTTGCGCACGAGTGATGTGCGGTGGATTGGCTTGAAGCCGGAGCACACCCGCAAGCTCGGTCAGGCTGAGCAATGGCAGGTGCGTTGGATAAAACAGCTCCCGCCGGGCGTCACCGAAACAGGCGAATTCGACATCGCCTTGGAGATGGGCTTCGCCGCCGACAAGTTGACGCGCGTGGCGATCCCCGAGCGCTATTTTGTGGTGATGCCGAAAGCGTTTCTCGTCGGCGTGATCAAGAGCCTCGGCAAGGGCCGCATCGACAAGTCGGAGAAGAAAATCGAGGCCACGGTTTCCGCGGCCGAGATTGCCGCGGCCCGGCCGAAACTCCCCTCGATCGACAAACTGCTCGGCGTGCCGAGCGAAGAACGCGAGGAAGGCGAAACGACGGTGGTGCGCTACCGCTACGTGCCGGCGACGAAGGAACCGCGCGCGGGCGTGTTCGACATGCACCTGACGTTTCACACCACGAGCGGTGAGTTGCTGAAATGGCAGGGCTTCACTCCCGTCGGAAAAATCGGCTTCGATTTCTCCGCGGACCGGAAGACCGGCGCAAACCGCTGATGAACGCTGATGGTCGCTAATCAAAGACATCGTTGGCTCGGCATCAGCGCCCATTAGCGCCAATGAGCGGTTTCTCTCTATGGCCGTAATCGACTTCACTCTCCGCGACGCCGTCGAAGCTGACTTGCCAGTCATCGTCGCGATCTACAACGCCACGATTCCGAGTCGCATGGTCACGGCGGATCTCGAGCCCGTCACCGTCGAGTCGCGGCGTCCGTGGCTGGCCGCGCATCAGAATCCCGCGCGGCCGATTTGGGTGCTGTGCGACGCCGCCGGCGGCGTATGCGCCTGGCTGAGCTTTGACACGTTTTATCCGCGCGCGGCGTATGACGGCACCGCGATGATCGCACTCTATGTCTCTCCCACCGCGCGCCGGCGCGGTTTGGGCCGGCATCTCCTTGAACTCGCCGTGACGCAAGCGCCCGCGCTCGGGCTCCACACGCTGCTCGGCTACATCTTCGGTCACAACGAACCGAGCCTCGCGCTTTTTGAATCCCATGGATTCACGCGGTGGGCGCACCTGCCGCAAGTCGCCGTCCTCGACAGCGTCGCTCGCGATCTGGTCATCGTGGGCCGACGCGTTACGCCGTAGCCGTGCTCGTTCCGAGGTGGCGCGGCTTGTCCCCAAGACGCTGGTTTGAAAAGCATGCGAGCACGACGGAAGGTCGTTCGTGCTGAAAGCGCGTTGGGGACAACACGCTCCACCTTCATTGCCTACAGATCGAAGGTCGTGGTCAGGATGAACTGACGTGGATCGATGATGCGATACGCGAACGGCTGGCCGTCGGGATTGACTGCAACTGCCTGCAGACGGCCTTTCTCGAAGACGTTGCGCACGTTTAGCTGCACGCGGGCGCGAATCTTGTTGTTGAAGACGCGAAGAGTGTAGCTCGATGACAGATCGTAGTAGGCGCGCGCCTTGTCGAAGATCGGCCTGTTGCTGTCCAAGGAGCGCACAACGCCGTCGGCCTCGGGGGCCGCGCCGCGAAATCCGATCGCAGCCTGATCCTCCCAACGGATCGCGCCGCCCACGCCGAAGTTCTTTAGCCGGCCCTCGGTGAAGTTGTAATTCGTAATCGCGTTGAAACGCCACTCACGCACCTGCGAGCGCGGCTTGCCGTTGTTGGCAATGGCGAGCTTGAGCGGCGCGGATACGTTGCCCGTATAGAAGTTCACTGGCGCGCCGCCACCGCCGATGACAGATGTCCACCAATTGACGCCCGCATCATCCTTGATGCTCTGCCAAACGGGGAGGCGCGAATTGATGAACTGCTGGAGGCGCGGTGAGATGTTGCTGTCGATCGTCTTTTGCTGGGCGCCCGTCATCTTCAGCGTCCAGTTGCGCGTCGGGTTGTAGTTCACCTCGAGTTCGAGGCCCTTCGAATCCTGGTCGGAAGTTTCTGCGATGCTCTTGCCCACGAGCGTGTCGAGAAACCCTTCGGGGAGCTGCATGATTTTAGCCACACTGGCAGAGGTCTGGGCAGCGGTCGGGATGATGCCCTGCGCGTTGAAACGCGAATTCGAGAGCAACGTGGCCCAGGTTTCCAAATTGAAAGAGTCGTTTCCGTTGCCGCTGCGGCCCGTATCCATCCGGATCGCGCGCGTCGCTACGATCCCAGCATCACCGCCGCGCGAGTTGAATTGCGTGGTGTTGTAGTGACCGATTTTGAAATTCAACCGACTGTTCAGCAGCACGAACGTGAGGCTGTAGTCGCGACCCTGCCCCGTGGGATTTGGCAGGACCTCACCGTAAAGATTATATTGCGTGACGGCCGGTTGAAAGCTGTCCGACTTGTTGAAGCCAGCCCGCAGCCAGGAAAACGGTTTCACGATGATGCCAGCGGTCTTGGTGTTGCCAGATTTCTCCAGCCAGGGTCCCCAGATTTTCAGCGCATCGTAATTGAGGAAGCCGGTGCTGGCGTCGACCGTGGCCCCATTGGAATCGCGGCTGCGATTCTTGTCCTTGCGGAAGCCAAACGTCGTCACGACGCGGTCATTCAGAAAAAAGTTCTGGGTCGTGGCTGACAGGGTGCGAATCTCGCGGCGGACGCGATTCGAGGGCGTGATGCCCGCCTCACCGATCGTCGAGGGCTCATTGACCCACTGGTTCGTGAGGGCGTTGAACCAGGTAAACGGATACTTTCCGCCGAGGCCGTAGACAGCGGGCGGGGCCGTGTCGATATTCTGCCCTTGGTTGTCGCCCACGTAATATTTGTAATAAGCCCGCGCCGCGGTGACGCCGGTCCGGTTCTGCAGATTGATCCAGGGATGATCGTCGATGATCGCGTCGCGATAGCGAAACGTCGCGGTGTCGATGCGCCGGGTCTCACCGTGTGCGGCGAGTTTTTGCGGCCCAATCCAGGCGAGCCAGCGCGGGAGCTTCGAGGGCGTGAGTTGGTAGGCGAGATCGGCGCTCTGAATATCGTTGGTGTTGGGCCGGTTGAAGAGCGTGGGTTCGGAGGCCGCGAGATAGGGACGGAGGAAGTAGGGG
>JANPIT010000783.1:0-4302 GCA_031425115.1 Opitutaceae bacterium
GGTCGACGTTTGCCGTCCCTTGTTGGGTGGGGGGCCCCGCGCGCGCCTTTTTGTGGGGGGGGCCCCACTCCGGGGGGCGGCCCCCACGGCCCACCTTTTGATATCCGTTCCGTCGAGGAAGAACGGGATCGACTGAATTTCTACGGCTAAGGTGCCGCGGGGAGTGCCCGCTTGGCGGATACCGAGTCGCGGGCCCGACGGACGGACGGATTCTTATCCACCTGTTACGCGGATCGCACGGATACCAAAACAATCCGCTCCCGGGAACGAATCGCGCGAGGCGAACCCATCGCAGGTGACGGCATCGTTCCAGTATCCGACCTTCGCCTCTTCGCGCTTAACTCATCTCCTTGCCCGCGGTCTTTTCCCGAGTTCCGGATTTCCAGATTCATCATCTCAGCATCGGCGATCGGTCCGTCGCTCCTTTCCTGCTTTCCACATTCAACATCTCCGCCTCTGCGCCCGGCCTATCCTCCCTTCGTGTATTTCGTGGTTCCCCTCCGACATCACCCACCCTCCGCGTCCGATTCTTCCGTGTAGTCTGTGTGTTCCGTGGGCCACCCCTGGCCCGTGACATTCACCTTTCGCGTTCCGCGTTTCTCCCTCGCGTCTTCGAGGTGCCGCCTCCACTGCCTCACGGCCTCCCTCCCCATGCCCCGACTCATCCGGCCCGCTCTTATCGTGCTCGCTGCCTTCGTCGCGTGTAGCGGTCTCTTCGCCGCGACCTATCACGTCGACAGCACCGCCGGCAGCGACACCGCCAACGGCACCACGCCCGCCTCCGCCTGGCGCTCGCTCGAAAAGGTCAACGCGACCACGTTCGCCCCCGGTGATCAGATTCTCCTCCGCGCCGGCAGCATGTGGGAAGGCGTTGCGCTCCACCCCCTCGGTTCGGGCACCCCCGCATCGCCCATCGTGCTCGGCCGCTACGGCGAGGGCCCCAAGCCCGCGCTCCACGGTCGCGGCCGCGTGCCGTGGGTCGTCGGCCTGCAAGATCAGGAATGCTGGGAGATCCGCGATCTCGAGATCACCAATTTCTCCGAAGGCGCACGCCAGCGCCACCGCGCCGTCGAGATTCGCGTCAAAGACTTCGGCTGGGCCCGTCACCTGCATCTCAAGAATCTCTTCGTGCACGATGTGAACGCCGTCTCCGATTACCGCGACGACGGCGACACGATCGCGAAATCCTTCGGCGGAATCGTCTTCATCATCGAGGGCAACGCCACGCAGACCGCGTGGGACGATCTCCTCGTCGAGAGTTGCGAACTGCGCGACGTCGGCCCCATGGGCCTGGTCATGCTCTCGAGCTGGATGGTCGGCCACCGCGAAAACAACGCCGCGACGTGGCATCCCAGCAAGAATGTCATCATCCGCGGCAACACCTTCGATCGCATCGCCCGCAACGGCCTCGTGGTCCGCGGCTGCCAGTCGCCGCTGATCGAGAAAAACTTCTTCCGCGAGTGCGGCCTCCTCGGCAGTGGCAACGCCATGTTCGTCTTCCACTGCGACGACGCGCTCGTGCAGTTCAACGAGTCCTGCTTCACGCGCTACAACCCCGGCGACAGCGACGCCGCCGGCTTCGATGCCGACTACAACTGCCGGCGCAGCATCTTCCAATTCAACTACAGCCACGACAACGAATACGGCGCCTTCCTCCTCTGCGCACTCGGCGCGCCCCGCACCCGCGGCTTCAACGAGGGCATCATCGTCCGCTATAACATCAGTCAAAACGACGGCGGAAATCTCGTTCGTATCTCCGGCACGGTTACGGATGCGCTCGTCCACAATAACACGTTCTACGCCAAGCCCGACATGGTGAACCTCCGCGATCCGGGCATGCCGCCGCGCCTGATCTATTATAAGACATGGCAGGGCTGGTCGAACGGCGTGCGCTGGGTGAACAACATTTTCTACAACGAGAGCCCCGGTGCCGTCTACGAGCTCGGCGAGAGCAAAAACAATCGCTTCGAGCACAATCTCTTCTTCGGGGTCCATCCCGCGACAGAGCCGCGCGACGCCCACAAGATCACCGGCGACCCGCTCTTCGTGCGCGTGCGCGGCGCCGACCGCGGCCGCGAGAGCGCCATCGCCGCGTATTCCCTTCGTCCCGGCTCCGCCGCCATCGGCGCCGGCATCGCGCTGCCCCAGCTCCCCGCGCACGATTTCGCCGGCCGCCCGCTCGTCCTCCGCGACGGCAACCGCCTCGACGTCGGCGCGATCGGTTTCGAGAAATAGGGTTTTCTCGCGTAGGTGGGGCCCGCTCTCCGAGCGAGCCTGAGTTCCGGCGTGAGTCGCGCCGCAGCTCCCACCCGGAGCCCGCCCCCCGCCCTCCAACCCAGGCCGGCTCGGAGAGCCAGCCCCACCGTTCGCTCTCCAGAGAGCCCAAGCCATCTCCGAAATCTGGATACGCGCGATCATTTCGCGCGCGACGTCCTACCTACACGGGCGTCCTACGTAGCTCCCGCAGACCAATCCCCCGCGCGTTCCCTCGCGATATCCTAGGCCTGGATACTTCGCCTCCCCACTCGGCATCCGACTCCCCCTAAGCAGGTTACGTGTCGGACCTCGCACGCGATTTGCCGCCGAAGCGAGCGCCCATCGCGCCAACGTCAGACAAACACTGACAAGATTCCTGCCCACAAACTGACAGTTCTATCAGACGCGCACGGATAATCGGATTCAGGCCGTTACCGCATACTGACGGCACTATGAAGTCTATCAGTGCAACCTTGGCTCTCATCCTTTCCCTCGCCACCAGTCTGCCCGTTGCTCGCGCCGTCGAGAACACGTGGGACTACAGCGTGCAGGTTAGTTCGTCCGTTCAGTCGTCACCCGCCAAGATCACCTTGAGCTGGCCCCAGGACACCAACGGCACCCCGTCGTCCTACACCATTTCCCGTAAGTCCCCGCGTGATACGTCGTGGGGCGCAGGCACCACGATCGCGGGCAGCTCGACGTCCTACGTCGACACCAACGTCACCGCCGGCACCGCTTATGAATACCGTCTCGTGAAGGCCGCCGGCGGCTACACCGGCTACGGTTACATTCAGACCGGCGTCGAAGCCGCTCTGGTCGACAGTCGCGGCAAGGTCGTCCTCGTGGTCGACAACTCGATCGCCAGCCCTCTCGCCGCTGAGCTCACCCGCCTCGAGAACGATCTCGCCGGTGACGGCTGGGTCGTCATCCGCCGCAACGTCGCTCGCACCGATTCCGCCTCGTCCGTGAAGGCCGTGATCAAGGCCGTCTACGACGCCGATCCCGCCAACGTGAAGTCGGTTTTCCTCTTTGGTCACGTTCCCGTGCCCTACTCCGGTCAGCTCAATCCCGACGGTCATCCTGATCACACCGGCGCTTGGCCAGCCGACGCCTTCTACGGCGACATGGACGGCAATTGGACCGACAACTCCGTCAACTACACGCAGTCGATCAACACCGATCCGGCCGACGCCGCCCGCCTCACCAATCGCCCTGGCGACGGCAAGTTCGACCAGACCCAGCTCCCCTCCGCGGTTGAGCTCGAGGTCGGTCGCGTCGATCTCGCGAATCTCCCCGGTCGCACGACCTGGGGCGGTCCCGCCACCCTCCCGAGCGAAATCGAGCTGCTCCGCAACTACCTGAATAAGGACAACAATTTCCGCCATCGTCGCAGCAACCCCGAGCGCAAGGCGGTCGTGGGCGATTACTTCGGCACCCGCGGCGGCGAGGCCTTCGCGGCCTCCGGTTTCCGCAGCTTCGCTCCGCTCGTCGGCGCCAGCAACGTCCGCAATCTCAACATCGAGTTCAACGATCAGCGCGGCGTTTGGATTCCCCAGGTCGCCACGCAGGAATATCTCCTCTCCTACGCCTGCGGCGCCGGCAGCTACGCCACGGTCGCTGGCCTCGGCAGCACCGGTAACTACAACGACGGTTCCACCCCCGAGCTCGTGAGCAAGAACTCCGGCGGCGTGTTCAACCTCATGTTCGGCTCCTGGCTCGGCGACTGGGATCACGAGGACAACATCCTCCGCGCTCCTCTCGCCACCACTCGCGGCCTCGTCTCCGTCTGGTCCGGCCGCCCTCACTGGTTCATCCACTCGGTCGGCCTCGGCGAGACCATCGGTTACTCCGCCCGCCTCACGCAGAACAACACCGGTCTCTACCAGACCCAGATCAACTCTTCTGAGAATCGTATCCACGTTGCCCTTATGGGTGACCCGACGCTCCGCCTGCACCCCGTCGTGCCAGTCACCAACTTGAACGGCTCGGTCAACGGTTCCTCTGCCGCCCTCACCTGGGGCGCCTCGACCGACTCCGCCATCGTCG
>JANPIT010000784.1:0-6029 GCA_031425115.1 Opitutaceae bacterium
CCGCGGCCGACGCTGTATGCGGTCAAGGCGTCGATTCCGTTTCAGCACCGCGCCGGCGTGCGGGCGTTCTTTGCGGAGACTTCGCCAAACTGGTCGCTCGATGGACCGAAGCCGTGGCTCGCCGCGCAACTTTTGTGGGACCCGGCGCAAAACCCCGAGACGTTGCTCGACCTCTACTATCGCGAATTTTGGGGCGAGGCGGCGGAACCGATGCGCGCATTTTTCGAAGTCTGCGAGCGGGTCTGGCAGGAGCAGCCCGGACCGGCCCTGTGGCTGCGTTACTATCAAGACGATGATCAGGCGTGGATTTATCCGCCGAAGGCTCGCGCGGAACTTCGAGCGCAGTTGGAACGGGCGGCCCAGGCGGCCACTACAGACGCGGTGCGCAGGCGGGTTGAGTTTGTCGCGGGCGGCTTGACCCTCAGCGAGGCATTCTGGGCGTTTGCCGCCGCGCGCGATCGCGCGGGCGTTCTGGCGCCGCCGACGGCCGATCCCACGGCTCTGCTCGACGCCTGGCAAACGTATCGAAAGACTCGTGACGCGTTCGTGCAGGGATTTGCGCGGCTCCAAAAAGAACAGCCTCTGGCGATGGCGCCGCAGAACCTGGAGATTTACCTGCGGAATCAGCCGGACAGCCGAATCGCCCGCGAGCTGTCCCGCTCGGCGCCCGGCCGCGCGTTGCTCGGCGGCGCGACGGAGCTGGCGGCCGCGACCATCGGCGTCGCCCCCGATGAAATCACCGCGGTCATGGAGAGTGGGGTGGAAACACTGATCGATCCCGGCTGGCGCCAGGTGAGGACGAAGGCCGTGGGAAGTTCGGGAACGATCGAGTGGACGCCGGAAGGGATAGCGTGGCGCGGAAGTGGCGAGCCTTGGGAGGGGCGCACAGTCGAGCTGAAGGAAAGTGCGGGCGGCCGCAGGGTGCTGCGGATGGCGAGCTGCCGGACCGAGGACATTGCTCAATGGGCCGCAGCGACGCCCGGTGCCGTGTATGCCGCGCAGATCAAATTGCGGGCCAAAACCAGTCCCGGCACGGCGACGTTTCTCATCGTGTCTTTTCTCGACGATCAAGGCCGGCACATCGGCATCGGCCGCGTCGATCGTCTTCCCGCGAGCAAAACGATTCAGGAGGGTGAGCTGTGCGTGATTGTGCGCGCACCGCCCAAGACGCAGTTCATCGGCTACGGCGTGCGGGTGCTCAATCAGATCAACGACGATTTCGTCGAATTTTCGGGCGCGTCCCTGCGGCGGATGGGGCAGCCGTAATCGGGACGTAGGCCCGGCGCCCGGCAGCGTGATGGTTCTGAACGCATCCGTCGGTGACTCTCCACGGCGCGGCGCGCGCCAGGCCGCTCGCTCACTTCTCCAACCACACGAACTTCGGGGGATGGAGGGACAACAGGCTTGGGTGCCAGCCTTTGACGGCGGGGTGGCGGAGTTCGTTGGCGGGGAGGTGGAAGAGGGGCGTTATCGGCGCGGCGGCGAGCAGGACGGCTTCGGCGCGGCGTAGCAGGGCGAACCGCGGCGCGGGCGCCGTCAGGACGGCGGCTTCACGGAGAAGCCGGTCGTAGTCGTCGCTGGCCCAGCCGGTTTTGTTGTGTTCGCTCGTGCTGGTCCACAGCTCGAGGAAGGTCAGCGGGTCCATGTAGTCCCCATACCATTCGCTCAGCAGGATGTCGTAGGTTTGGGCGCGACGCGCATCGAGGACGGTTTTTGTTTCCTGCTGCACGACGGCGATGTCGATGCCGAGTTCCTTGCGCCACATTTGCTGCACGGCTTCGGCGAGCGGTTGGCCTGAGCTGCCGGTCGGGTAGAACAGTAACTCGAGTTTAGGAAAGCCGCGGCCGCCGGGAAATCCCGCGGCCTCCAGCAGCTTGCGCGCTTCAGCGGGATCGGTGGCTGTGCCGCGTTCTGCGGTGTAGCCGGCGCAGTCGGGCGGCGTGAACGCGTGCGCGACGAGATCGTTCTGCATGATGTTTCGCGTCAGAGCAGAACGATCCAGCGCGAGGGCGAGAGCGCGCCGCACGCGGGGATCGCCGAGCGGAGTGCGGTTGCAATTGAAGCGGAAAAACTTCGTGGCGAGCAGTGCGCTCTGGTGCAGGAGTGGCGCGCGGGCGGGATCTTCCCGGTAGGCGCGGACTTTTTCGACGCTGATGGCGTTGGTGGTGACGTGGAGCTGACCGGCGCGAAACATGGCCTCCTGCGTGCTGAGATTCTCCACCGGATAATACACGACCTCACTCAAGCGGACGCGGGCGCGGTCCCAATACATGGGCGAGCGAGTCATGCGCACGGCTTGGTTCGGTCGCCACTCGGCGAGAATAAAGGCGCCGTTGCCGACGTAATTGCCGGGGCGTGTCCACGCGGTGCCGCGGCGCTGGAAGGCATCGTGCTTCTCGATCGTGGCGCGGTGCGCGGGGAACCACGCGGGGAGGAGGGCCAACGCGGGGAGGTAGGGAACGGGATTCTTCAACGTGAGCACGAGCGTGCGATCGCCGCTCGCGCGGACACCGACCATGGCGAAATCGCGCTGTTTGCCCGTGTGGTAGTCCTCGGCGCCGGCGAGGCAGTAGAGCTGCGGCGCGTATTCTGTGCCTAGTTCCGCGGTTAGCATGCGGCGAAAACCGTAGACAAAATCACCGGCCGTCACCGGGTCGCCGTTCGACCAACGCGCGTCGGCGCGGAGATGAAATGTCCAGAATTTGCCGTCGGGGGTAACTTCCCAGCGTTCCGCCACGCCGGGAATCGGCAGGGCTGTCTTCGGATCCAGCTCGGTCAGCCCTTCCATCAACGCTTTGGTCAGGGTGAATTCCTCCTGGGAAGTCGCGATCTGAGGATCGAGATCGCGTGGCTCGGCCTTGAGCGCGACATGCAGCACCTGAGTGCGCACGCCGGCGTCGACGAGGCTTTCCCGGCGCCCGCAGCCGACGCTGCCGGAAACGGCGAGGCCTAGGACGAGCGTGAGCGCGCAGCGGGCGGATATGAGGTGGTTCATGACGAAGAAGCGGTGCGAAAGACCTGAGCGCGGGGCCGGCCGCACCGCAATGCCAGAGGTGTGCGGGGGCAATTAGGTCTTCACTCCGCGCGGCGATAAGGCGACGCTCGCTGACTTCGTCTCACCTATGAAATCGCTTTGTCTCCGTATCCTATTTCTAGCGACGCTGCTGGCCGTGCCTGCACGCGCAGCCGAGTGGACGATTTCCACGGTGGCGGGCACCGGCGTCGCAGGGTTCAGCGGCGACGGCGGTCCGGCGACGGCCGGCCAGATCAATGATCCCTTCGGCGTCGTGCGCGGCCCGGATGGTGCGCTGTGGTTTTGTGAATACACGGGGCAACGCATCCGCAAGATCGAGCGCGATGGCACGCTGCGCACGGTGGCGGGTAACGGTGAGCGCGGCTACACGGGTGACGGCGGACCTGCGCTCGCGGCGTCGTTCAATCGGCCGCACGAGATTCGTTTCGATGCGGCCGGAAATTGTTTCGTGGCGGACATGTTGAACCACGCGATCCGCCGCATCGATGCGAAGACGGGCATCATCACGACGTTTGCGGGCAACGGCACGGCGCAGAAAGGTTATGCCGGAGATGACGGTCCGGCGGACAAGGCGGCGCTCAGTTCGCCGCACAGCATTCAGTTTGGACCGGAGGGCGATCTCTACATTTGCGACATCGGCAATCATGTCATCCGACGCGTGGAGATGCGCACGGGGATCATTCGGACGTTTGCCGGCACGGGCAAGGCGGGCCCGACGCCGGACGGAGCGCCGATCGCGGGCACGCCGTTGCGCGGGCCGCGCTCACTCGATTTCGATCGGGACGGCAATCTCTGGCTCGCGACGCGCGAGGGGAATCAGGTGTTCAAATTCGATTTGAAGGCGGGGAAGATCCACCACGTGGCGGGCACGGGTGCGGCCGGATTCACCGGCAATGGGGGCCCGGCCAAGCTCGCGACGCTGAGCGGGCCGAAGGGGATCGCGCTCGATCGCGCGGGCAACGTCTGGCTCGCCGACACCGAGAGCCACACGGTGCGGATGATCGATGCGAAGACCGGGACGCTCGAGCTCATGGCTGGCACCGGCGTGAAGGGCAATGGGCCGGAAGGGGACCCGTTGAAGTGCGCGATGGCGCGGCTGCACGGCGTGTTTGTTGATGCGGATGGCGCGGTCTACATCGGCGACAGCGAGGCGCATCGCGTGCGGGTGTTGCGCAAAAAGTAACACCGCTCACTCGCGGGTCGGGGCTCCTCAGAATCGCCAGGCGACGATCCGGCTTTTCTTCTGACCCTGGGTCATCGCGATTTCGCGCACTTCCGCGGGGCGCACGTGTTCGAGCGTGCGCGCGATGGCGGGCAGGTTTTCACTTTTCGCCACCAACGTCGTGAACCAACGGCAGGCGTCACGAAACTCGGCGCTTTCCACGATCATCTGCCGGACAAACGCCACTTCCCCGCCGGCGCACCACAGCTCGCGCGCGGTGCCGCCGAAATTACGAGTGAGCGCGGCGACTTTTTTTCCCGCGGCGAGATTGCGCAGCTTGCGTTTCGTGCCAGCGGCGGCGTCGGCGGCGGAGGCATGGAAGGGAGGATTGCAGATGGACAACGCAAAGCGCTCGCCGGGCCGGATGACGCCGCGGAGAATCTGGGCGGGATTCGTTTGCTGACGCAGTTCGACGGAGCCTCGCAGAAGAGGATTTGCCGCGATCGTTTGCGCAGCCGCGGTTAGCGCGGTCGAGTCGATCTCGGAGCCCACGAAACTCCAGTTGTAGGCGTGACGACCGACGATGGGATAGATGCAGTTTGCGCCCACGCCGATGTCGAGGACGCGGGTGGACGCGTCGCGGGAGATGCCCGGCAGATCGGCGACGTGGTGGATGTAGTCGGCGCGTCCCGGAATGGGAGGACAGAGGTAGCCGGGCGGGAGCTCCCAGTAGCCGATGCTGTAGAAATGACGGAGCAGGGCGCGGTTGAGCGCCAGGACCGCCGCGGGATCGGCGAAATCGATCGTGGGATCGCCGGATGGGCTCGGGCGCAGGAAGCGCTGCAACTCGGGCACGCTGGCCACGAGCGGCGCGAAATTGTAACGCGCCTGATGCGGGTTGCGCGGATGCATCCGCGCCTCAAGCGAGCGGACCGCGGGCGCCGCGGTGCACGATGCGGCCGCCGATGACCGTTGCATGCAAGTTCACCTGATCGTCGATGAGAATCAGGTCTGCGTCGTGGCCGACGCGCAGGAGACCCTTCTTCGCTTCACCGATGATGCGGGCGGGGACCAGAGTGCTCATTTTCAACGGCACGCTGAGGCCGAAGCCCCAGTCGACGTAGTTCTTGATCATCGCGAGGAGGGGCGTGGCGCTGCCGCCGAGCGGGGGCACACCATCGATCAAGTTTCCGCCGGTGAGCGCGAGGCGTTTTTGTTTCAGAATCACTTTCACGCCGCCCATCATGTATTCGCCGGGCGCGCAGCCGGCGGCGGAGCAGGCGTCGCTCACGATGGCGATCCGCTCGGTGCCGCACGCCGCGAGGATCACGCGAATCATCTCGAGCGGCACGTGGTAACCGTCGGAGATGATTTCGCCGGAGAACGCCGAGTGAGAGAGCAGCGTGCCCATACCCATCATCTCGGTGCCAAGCCAACCCTCGGGACGAGCGCGGCGCGACGGCCAGTCGATCGCATTGTTGGCATGGACGAAATGCCGGGCGCCGTAAGCCGCGACGCGCCGGATCTCGAGCATGGTCGCGCGGGTGTGGCCGATCGTCGGCACGCAGCCGCGCTCGTTGAAAAACTGGCAGAACTCCGCGGAGCCCTTGCGCTCGGGCGCGTGCGTGAAGATGCGGATCGTGCCGCGCGACAGTTTCCAGAAGTGCTCGTATTCGGTGCGCACGGGATCGCGCAAGCAGTCGAGTTTGTGCGCGCCGCGTTTCTCCGGGTTGAAGTAGGGGCCTTCGACGTGAATGCCACGGAAGTTTGGATACAACTCGTTCGCAGCATGCTGGTCGCCCAGGACACGCAGGGCGGCGGACATCTGCTCGT
>JANPIT010000785.1:0-1597 GCA_031425115.1 Opitutaceae bacterium
GCTCGCGATCGCGGGCCAGCCCCTCGATCCGATCTCGCTTGTGGGTCTGGCGACGTTTGTCGACTCGGTGGACGCAGCGTGCGACTCCGTGCGCCGGCTCGGCGCGACCGCTCCCCTGCTTGGGGATCTCGTGTCGGCAGCCGCGTCGTTCTCAGTGGAGGCCTCACGCACCCGCCGCGCCATCGCCCCGACGGGCGAGGTGACAGATGATGCGAGTACGGCACTGCGGGACATTCGCGATGCGCTTCGCCGGAACCGCGCGAAGTTGCGGTCCACGCTCGAGGGACTGACGCGCGGACGGGACACGGCCAAATATTTGCAGGATCAAATCGTCGCCGATCGCGGCGGACGGTACGTCCTGATGGTGCGTGCCGAACACCAGCACGCAATCCCTGGCATCGTGCACGGCAGTTCGACCAGCGGAGCGTCGTTGTATCTGGAACCGATGGCGACGCTGCAGACCAACAACGAGATCGTCGCACTGGCGGATCGCGAGAAAGCCGAGATCTTTCGGATCCTGCTCGCACTGACCGATGCGTACCGCGAGCGCTCGGCGGATCTGGAGACGACCCTCCACGTCGCGGCGGAGTTGGATCTCGTTCAGGCCAAAGCACGACTCGCTGGTCGCCATCAGGCAATTGCACCCGCGCTGACCAACGACGGCCGCCTGGAATTTCGCGGCGCCCGCCACCCGCTGCTGAAAATGAGCTCGGAGGTGATTTCCGGCGAAATCACCTCCGAGCTCATTTCTCGGAAATCACCTCCGAGCTCAATTGTCGCCAACGACATCGTTCTCGTCCCGCCGATGCGGGCGCTGGTGATCTCGGGGCCGAATACGGGCGGCAAGACGGTGGCGCTCAAGGCGGCAGGACTCCTCGCGCTCATGGCGCAGGCCGGGCTGCATATTCCTGTGGACCCGGGCAGCGCCTTCACGCCGTTCACGTCGATCTTCGCGGACATTGGCGACGAACAGTCAATCGCCGCCAGCCTCTCGACGTTCTCGGCGCGCATCGCGCACCTGGTCGAGATGGAACGCGCGCTGGAATTGCCGGCGCTGGTGTTGCTCGACGAAGTCGGTGGCGGCACCGATCCGATCGAAGGCGGCGCGCTCGGCACGGCCGTCATCGATCACTTCCGCCGCCGAGGCGCCATCGTGGTGGCCACGACGCACGACGATGGGTTGAAGACGTACGCGGCGACTACTGAAGGCATTCAAGCCGCGGCGATGGGATTTGTGTCCGAGACGTACGCGCCGACCTACAAACTCGTGTACGGCGCGCCGGGTCGCAGCCTCGCGCTCGAGATCGCCGAACGGCTCGGGATGCCCGCGTCGGTGATCGCCGCCGCACGCGCGCGCCGTTCCACGCGTGAGACACAACTCGCCGAACATCTCACGCGCGTGGACAAGGAACTCGCCACCCTCGATCGCGAACGTCAGCTGGTCGCCGACGAGCGCAAACGTATCGCCGACGAACGCGCGAAGATCCTCGCCCGCGAGTCACACGTCACCGAGCGTGAGGCCGTTCTTCGCAAACGCCTGGATGATCGCCTGAACGAAAAACTCCGCGAGGCGCGCGCCGAGGTCGACCGCGTCGTG
>JANPIT010000786.1:0-2629 GCA_031425115.1 Opitutaceae bacterium
GCATTGCCCAAAGCGGCAATGACGCTGAATGGAAGGCCCGCTTCTTGCCCAGGGATTCAATCCGAACGCGCAATTCTTGATAACTACCGACATTCGATTTGTGAGAAACTATTAGGCCATCTACGCCATTCCCAGCATTTATGCCCGAATTCGCAGATTTCTGACACGAAAGCGCCGTTGGCTACACTTCCGTGGACACTCTTCGTGCAATCTTTTCCGGAGCGATGACGGAGTGGTAATTCCCTCGGATTTTCTGCTAGTTCTTCCGCGAGATTGGCAAGCATGTCGCGCGCACGAGTAAGATCATTTATTGCGGGTTGGACCACGAGGAGCGTTGCCTATGACGATTTCGTTCTTCACCGAATGAGCGGATTTGATGTGTCTGTCGATTGCAAGTCACGCTCTCGTTACTCGACGGCGCCCGATTGGCGGGCGACAGTCTTCGGTTGCCCGCACAGCGCTTCACGTCCGCGGTAATTTTCGCAGGGGAGCAGGTGAAGTAACACGGCGGGAAAGTATTTTCGGGCGCGTTTACTGGGCGGTCGTCTGCAGCTCCCCCTTCGCTTTTGCACCATAATACACACCTACGCCCATGGGCACGAAAGCGGGCATTCGGCGGATAGAACCCCAGGCGATGCGCCGCCCGTCAGAGCGGCCTCAAGTGCCGTCGTGCCGCGGCGAAGGATTGGACTGCTGGGAATATGCCTTCGCCGTGGACGTTATCGAATCCGCAACAAGCCAAAATCTCGGGTCGGCTCTCGTGGAACCGAACCTGGTCGGGCGTTCGACCGCGCGTCGCTGGAGCCGCCCAAACGGTCGGCTCCCGTGAAAGATGACTTCCTATCCGGAAGCCGGGTCTCGACTTGAAAAAGAATTCGCCAACGAGCTGGGCATGGTTGTCGTTCTTGGCTATTTTTATTTTGGCTAGGACCAGCACATCACGGACGAAGCCGCGGTCGTCCGCGCTGTGGTGTCACCGGCCAGGTGAAAACCAGCCACGACGGGCCGGGTCAAAACCAGCCACCTTGAGAGAGGTGTGGTCATGAAAGTTTGAAGAGGAAGGACAAGGTAATATTGGGGAAGAGCGTGAGGGTCGGAATGGTTTTTCCCTCTAAGCGATCAAGGAGGTGCGGGAAAGGACCGGGCCGATGCCGGCGAGTCGCGGAGCGCGAGACCGGCGTTACGAGGTTTTGGCGGCGACGGCGGATTTAGTTTTGGCGATGGCGGTGTCCTTGAGCCGGTAGCTTTCGCCCGTGATCGCGATGACGGCGGCGTGGTGCAGGAAGCGGTCGAGGACCGCGCCGGCGGTGGGCACATCCTGAAGGAGTTTGCCCCAGTCCTCGAGTGGCCGGTTGCTGGTCATGATCGTGGAGCGGGTTTCGTAGCGGCGCATGATGACCTCCAGCAGATACTCGCCGGCGTGTTTGGGCAGGGCGCGAAGCCCCATGTCGTCGATGATGACCAGGTCGGGTTTGATATAGCGCTGGAGGACGCGGTCGCGCTGTTGCAGGGCGTCGTCGGCAAGGAAGTCGCGGACCAGGTCGAAGATGGATCGGTAACAGACGACAAAACCCTGCTTGATCGCCTCGTATCCGATGGCCTGGGCCAGCATCGTCTTGCCGACGCCGGGCGGGCCGATGAACAACGCGTCCGTCTTGGCGCGGATGAAGTGACAGGCCGCCAGTTCGTAGATCTGTTTCTTCGAGATCGAGGGATTGAAGCGCCAGTCGAAGTCATCAAGCGGCTTCAGGGTGCGGAAGTCGGCGACTTTGACCCGGCGCTGGATCTGGCGCTGTTGGCGCACGTTGATCTCGTCCTGCAGGACGAGGGTCAAAAACTCGTCGTGGGCGAGGCGATTGGCGGTGGCTTCCTGGAGTCGGACGGGCAGCGTGTCGCGCAGTCCGGAAAGCCGCAGGTCGTGAAGCAGAGTATGGAGTTGGTTCATGAATCAAAGTTGGTAATGCCGTAGATCGCGGATGAGCGGATGGGCCTGCAAAAAGTCGACCTGGACTACTTGCTCGCCGAACTGGAGGAGGCGGCGCACTTCGCGCAGGCGCCAGAGTCCGAGATGCACGGCGCGAGCGCAGGCGCGCTCGAGGTCGGCAATCGGATGTTCGCGGGCGAGGGCGAGCAGGCCCTGCAAGGTGCGGAGCGCCTCGGGCCCGCGCTGCGCCATCGAGCCTTGCGCCCACGCACCGCATTGCGCGCCGAGCAACGTGCAGCGTTCGAGCATGTAGTCGGCGCCGCGTTCGATGATGACGCGCTTGTGGCTATGGATATGAGCGTCGTCGGTGGCGAAGCGCCCGGGCTCGGTGCGCACGTGCACCGCGATGGGCACGAAGCGCTGGTTGTAGAGGCGAATCAGACGCGTCTCGGCGCGGACCCAAACGTCACAGCCGACATACTCGGGTGGCACCGAGTAATAGGATCTTTGATACGCGACATGCCCGTCGCGATGCACCTTGCGCGGCACCTCCTCGAACGAGGGAAACAGGGACGCCGGCAGCGGTCGCAGCTTCGGCTGCTCGGCCTGCAGGAAAAAGGTGCCGACTTGCTGGCGAATCGTGCCGTGGAGGCGCGTGTCGGCGACGGTGCGTTCCCACTCGGCCAGGAAAGTGTTTTGGGCGGC
>JANPIT010000787.1:0-2449 GCA_031425115.1 Opitutaceae bacterium
CGACGTAGGTGGCGGCCTTGGATTGGGGGCCGACGATTTTCCATCCGGCAAGATCGCGGCCGTTGAAGAGCGTGCGCCAGGGCGGCTCGGCGGCGAAAGAGGCGAGGGCGGGCGCGAGGAAGAAGAGCAGGGAGGCGAGGCGGGCATTCATAGGGAGTGGGCTGGGTCGGCGGCAGAAGTGCCGCCGATCCGTGGAGGATTCACTGGAGAGATTGGCAAACGAGGTTGCCCATCTGGGTGGTGGAGAGCGTCCCGCCGAGATCGGCGGTGCGGTGGGATGAATTGGCGAGCACGGTCTGGACGGCTGACTGGATGAGGCGGGCGCCGCGAATAGTGTCCGGGTGGCCGAGCCACTCCAGCATCATCGCGACGGAGAGGATGGTCGCGATGGGATTGGCGATGCCTTTGCCGGCAATCGTCGGCGCGGTGCCGTGGGAGGGTTGAAACACCGCGTAGTCGTCACCGATATCAGCCGAGGGCGCCATGCCCATCCCACCGATGAGGCCGGCGGCGAGATCGGAGAGGATGTCGCCAAACATGTTTTCGGTCACCATCACGTCGAAGGTGTCGGGGCGCTGCACGAGGAAGAGCGCCATGGCGTCGACATAGACGCGGTCGGTCTGCACATCGGGGAATTCGCGCGCGACCTCGTCAAAGATTCGGCGGAAAAACGCCATCGAGGGAAGCACGTTGGCCTTGTCCACGAGTGTGCAGAGCCGGCGGCGCTGGCGCGCCAGTTTGAAGGCCTCGCGGCAGATGCGCGCGGCGCCGTGCCGGGTGATCTTCATGGTGTCGGTCTCGAAGTGGCGGCCGGCGGAGCGGGGTGTGAGCCTCTCGGAAAAAAGGCCCTCGCAATTTTCGCGGATGATTACGAAGTCGATGGTCCGGCCCTTGCCGTTGGCACTGTAACCGTGCAGCGGCGAGTGCGACTCGTGGTAGAGCCGGATGGGGCGGACGCCGTTGTAAAGGTCGAGTTTCTCGCGGAGATCGATCTGGGGCGTCATCTCGACGCCGCTGGGCCAGCGGATTTCGGGGAGGCCCATCGCGCCGAGGAGGATGGCGTCGGCCGCCTTGATTTTTTCGAGCGTGGCGGCCGGCAACGGATCGCCGCTCTGGAGGAATTCGCCGGCGCCGACCGAGTGTTCGGAGAGAGCGAAGCGCACCTCGGGCAAGAGGGCCTCGGTGGCCCGTAGCACCTTGATGCCTTCGGCGACCACCTCGGGGCCGATGCCATCTCCGGGAAGAACAGCGACGTTAAACGTGGAAATCATGGCGGATCAAAAAAGGGGAGGGTGAAGCGCATCGCACGGGCCTGCTGCTGCTATACGTATCCATGTTGTCGAGACGAAACTCACTGCGAAAGGTCTGAAAACCGAGAGGTGGACCGTGCGCTCCGCGCGCGGTTGGAAGTGTGTCCGTCGAACAGCCGCGCACGCAGTGCACGGCCCACCTCGGTCGACTGCATCGTCACGGCTTGGAGTGCGCGGCGTCATCGGCGGATGATGGCGAGCCAGTCGTCGGTGCCGGGAGCGGTGAGGGGCGCGGACACGCCGCCACGGATCTTGCCGGCGGCTTTCGGCGTGCCGCCGTCGCGGGGATTGAACCACGCGACCGAGAACTCGCCACTCGCGCGCGAGAGATCGAGCGATGCCGTGCCGCCTTGGGGGAGATAGACGAGGTAGAGTTCGCCGGGCTGGGCGAGGCAGTAGACGGAGTTGTCGTGCGCGGCGTTGCCGACGAGTTCGTCGGCGTTGGTCATCTTATCGAGCGGGATTTTCTGGTCGCGGAAGAAGCCGAGGGCGATGCGGCAATAGTCCCAGGATTGGTCGCGGCTGCGGAAGTCCTCGAGGAGAAGATCGTTTTCCGGGAGCTGGTAGCCGAAGTAGTATTCCACGCCGGCGCCGCCAGCCAGGAAGGTGCCCCAGAGCGTATTTTTGCGGATGTCGTGGAGGTCGTAGCCGACGGGCTTGCCGGTGGTGTTGAGCCCGGCGAAGCCTTTGTAGCCGGGATCGGGCGGCACGCCCTGATTGGCGGGATTCTGCTCGTCGTTGCAGACGACCCACGGGCGGCCGGCGGCGGCTGAGGCGCGGACCCATTTGAGCGTCCACTGGTGCGCGGATTTCCAACCGTTTTGGGTGGAGGCGCCGGTGAGGACCGACTGTTGGCCGAGGAGGGCGCCGTAGACTTCGTCCTGCTGGTTGGGGAAACTGTGGATGACGATCAGGTGGCGGTAGGGATCGGTGTCGTGGATGAACTGCGCCATGGCGCGCTGCTCTTCGGGGGTCTGGGTGTTTTCTTCGCCGAGATTCCAGTTCAGTGCGAGGTGGTGGCCGAAGCGCGCGATGAGTTCGCGGAGGTAGAGTCGCCGCTCGGGGCCGCAGGCGCCGCCGTCGAGGGACTCGGGCACGCGGCCGGGTTTGCGCTGGGCGCCGATGCGGTCGTCGTCGCT
>JANPIT010000788.1:0-2651 GCA_031425115.1 Opitutaceae bacterium
GGCCCGGGTTTAGAAAATCTGGCGATGCCGCCGGGGCTCACGGTCGAAACGCTGGCCGGCGAGGGCCCGTTTGCGCGGCTTGCTCACGCTGAAGAGATTGGGGTGTTCGGCAATTTCGTGCGAGCCACCCGGGAGGGCGCGTCGGTCGACGTGATCCGGCCCTATGAGAATCAATTTCTGCTCCAGCACCGCGCGCGACTCTACCAGGAGATGACGTTCGCGCAGCTCCGCCGCTGCCAACTGGACATTGAAGTGGCTTCGCCAGAGGGCGGGTTTCCCGACGCGACGCGTGCGGAGGATCGCGTGCTGGCTGTCGGGCTGCGGTGCACGGGGCAGAATCGGCTGCTGTTGCTCGAGGAGATGACTGACGCCGCGGAGAAAAAGCTGCTCGAGGATTTCGCCGCCGCGCTGCTCAGCGCGGATCCCGATGTGATCGAGGGGCACAACATCTTTAAGTTCGACCTCGATTATCTGCGGCAGCGCTGCCGTCGCTACAAGCTGGTGTGCGGCTGGGGCCGATACGGGCAGAAGGCGGCCTTTCGCAGCAGCAAGTTGAAGGTCGCGGAGCGCTGGATCGATTTTCCGCGGTGCGACCTGCCGGGGCGGGCGATCGTCGACACCTATCTGCTCGTGCAGCTCTTCGACATTACGACGCGCGAGATGACGTCGTATGGACTCAAAGACGCGGCGATCTACTTCGGCATCACGGACGAAGAGAGCGAGCGCACTTACATTGCGGGCAGTGAAATTCAGCGGGCATTTGCCACGGATCGCGCTCGTTTCTGCTCCTACTTGGCGGACGACTTGCGCGAGACCGAGGGACTGGCCGATCAATTGTTGCCGACGTATTTCGAGCAGGCGCGCACGTTCCCGTGTCTGCTGCAGGAGACGACGCTCCGCGGCGCGACCTCCAAGATCGACCTGCTATTTCTCGAAGAATATTACCATGCGCGGCAGGCGTGTCCGTCGCCGCCGGAGGTAAAGCCCTTCGAGGGTGGCTACACGCGCAGCTTTCAGGAAGGCGTGTTCCGTCACGTGCTGCATTTCGACGTGGCGTCGCTTTATCCGAGCCTACTCCTCACGATCGGTCGTAACCCAAAAAACGATACGCTCGGCGTGTTCACGCCGCTCTTGCGCCGGCTGCGTGAGTATCGGCTGAAATACAAGCTGCTCGCGAAGAATGGAGCCACGGTGGAGGAGCGGTCCGAAGCGCAGGCGAGGCAGACAAATTTCAAAATCCTCATCAACTCGTTCTATGGATACCTCGGTTTCTCCGGCGCGCGGTTCGGCGACGGCGAACTGGCGGCGGAAGTCACCCGGCGAGGCCGCGAACTGCTGCAGGCGTTGATCGACGAGTTCGCGAGGCATGGGTGCACGATCCTCGAAGCGGATACCGACGGCATTTATCTCTCGTCGGAGAACTATTTCGAATCGCCGGACGCGTTGCTCGCACTGGTCGCGCCCATCCTGCCACCCGGCATCGAGCTGGAATACGATGGACGCTACCGAGCGATGTTCTGTTACAAGGCGAAGAACTACGCGCTCTACGATGGGAAGAAAATCACGCTGCGCGGGAGTGCGCTCCGCTCGCGCGGGATCGAACCGTTCCTCAAAAAACTTTCCGATCAGCTCATCAAGTTTCTCCTGGGTTCATCGACGGAGTCACCGTTGGTGGTGCTGGATGATTACCGCAAGAAGCTGGTCCGCCGCGAAGTGCCGGTCGCCGTGCTGGCGAAGAGCGAGACGCTGAGCCAGAATCCGGACGCGTATGAACGGTTCATCGCGGATGGCGGTAAGCCAAGGCGAGCGGCTGCCGAGGTGGCGTTGCAGATGTCGCCGCGGCCGCGGATGAGCGAGCGCGTGACCTATTACGTGACGCCGCGGACGAAGAGCCGCACGAGCGATTGGCAGCGCGCACGGCCGCTCGCGCTCTACGACGCGGCGGCGGCACCCTACGATGCGGATTACTACACGGAAAAACTCAACGACTGGCTCGAGCGCTACGGGGTATTCCTCGGCGTGACGAAGCCGCCGCCAGATCAGGAGCAGGGCGAGCTGGCGTTTTGAGGGAGTGGGGCAGGTCTTGGGCGACGCTACCGACCCAGCAGTTCCAGCGTCGCAGCGTCGAGCGGCTCATCGGCCAGCAGCTCGCGCAGGACGGTGATGCTGGGGGCGTGAGCGGGCCAGCCGTCGGCGGAGAACTCATTCCTCACGCGAGCGACAAGGCGCAGGGCGTTAAGGAAGCTGCCGCGCGCCAGCGCCTTGTTGCCGAGTTTCGCGTAGACCTGTCCGGCTTCGGTGTTGAGCGCGGCGTAGAGGAGAATTTTGTCTCGGGCGATGTCCGGCGGCTCGCCGTTGGCCAGCATCGCGAAATGCTGGTCGGGCGTGAACTGAAACAGCTTGTCGGCCTCGAGACCGAATAAACTCTCGCAGGCTTGCACGATGGTTTGCAGCGCCTCGTCCGGCGCGCCGCCTCGGCGCTTGAAGATCGCGCGGGCGAGGAGCCGGCCCACCTCATCGATGATTCGAAGAATGTAATCGCGGCGCGAGGTGATCATAAAAAAGGGGCGGACCCGAAGGCCCGCCCCACGTTAGAAGGAACTAAGCGACGATCAACTCCACCGCAGGTCCGTCCGCGAAAGCGGCATCTG
>JANPIT010000789.1:0-4388 GCA_031425115.1 Opitutaceae bacterium
GGTGGTGCGCAAGCTGTTGCTCATTCCGCACCTCCTCGAAGTGGTGGTCGTCGACGATTGCTCGACGGATGGGACCAGCGAGTTGGCGATGTCCCTGGGCGCACGAGACGAGCGGGTGCGCGTCACGCGCCATGAACGTAATGGGGGAAAGACCGCCGCACTCAGAACCGGCTTCGCGCTAACGACTGGTGAAATCGTCATCGTGCAGGACGCGGACCTCGAATACGACCCCGAGGAATACCCGAAGCTGATGAAACCGATCGTCGATGGAAAGGCGGACGTCGTGTTCGGCTCGCGTTTCCAGGGCGGTCAGCCGCACCGCGTCGTCTATTTCTGGCACATGGTCGGCAACAAATTGCTGACGCTGCTCTCGAACATGGCGACCAACCTGAACCTCACGGACATGGAGACGTGCTATAAGGTTTTCCGCCGTGATGTCCTCCAGAAGATCACGATCGAGGAAAACCGTTTTGGCTTCGAGCCCGAGATCACGGCGAAGGTGGCCAAGCTCGACGGCATCGTCATCTATGAGGTCGGCATCGGCTACTACGGCCGCACCTACGCCGAGGGAAAGAAGATCGGCTGGCGCGACGGCTTCCGCGCGCTGTGGGCGATCTTCAAATACAATTTCCTGCGCTGAGGTGAAACGAATGTGCTCGGTGCCGGGTGCAGACGGATTGAAGGTGGAGCGGCTTGACCTCAAGCCGCTGGATCGAAAACGACTCGAACGCGATCCCGCCATGCGGAGTTCCTGACGCGGCTTGAGGTCAAGCCGCGCCACCGCGAACGCATCACGCCGGATGAACGCCGCCCTCGGACCATCCGAACCGCCCTCCCGGTTCACGCTCCGCCACGCCGTTGCGCTGATCCTCCTCGTATCGCTCGCGCTGCGACTGGCGCTCGTGTGGCAGGGCGGCCAGTATTTTTTCGGCGACGAGGGCCGCTACGATCGCGGCGTGCAGCTCTACCTCGCCGCGCACTCCGGCGACTGGGCGAAGGCGCGCATGATTGCGATGCTGCCGGAGCACATGCTCTTCACCTGGACCAGCGCGCTCGTGACCGGCGGGCAGCACCTCCTCGCGCAGTTCACGCCGCATGGCCAGTGGGCCGCCCATCCCGTCCATGTCACGTTTACGATGTGGCTGGGCGCCGCGTTGCTCTCGGTGTTTTCGACGTTGAATCTATTGCTCACCCACCGGCTCGCGCGCGTGTTGGGTGCGAGCGAGGAAGAAGCGGCGTGGACGCTCCTGCTGATGGCGACGGCCAACGCCGCGTTCTACTACGCGCGGCACCTGCTCCCGTATGAGTGCGCGCTTTCCGCGGCATTGCTCGCGCTGATCGTTGGGCTCGGCGGCGCGACGCGGGCGCGCGCCTTCGCGGGCGGGTTGCTCGCGGCGGCGACCTACGGGCTCTACAACGGCTATTGGTTTCTGGTGCCGGTCGCGTGGCTCACCCATGCGGTGGCCGTGCGCCGCGAGCCGCGCGCGTGGCGGCTGATGCTCTGGTGCGGAACCGGCGCCGCGCTCGGTCTCGTGCTGCCAGTCGCGTTTGGGACGCTCGTCGGCGGCGACTACTACTGGGCCATCCTGCGCGAATTCAGCGGCTCCGTGAAACAGGGCATGCTCGCCGAGGGCTGGTCCCTGCCGTGGGAATATTTCTGGCACGCGGAAGGTTTCGCCGGCGTGGCGGTCGTCGCGCTCATCGCCACCGCCCTGGTTGAGCACCGCCGGCGCGGGATCGCGCTGGAGCGGCGGGTGGTTCTCACCCTCGTCGCGCTCGCCGCCGCGTATGGCCTGCTCGTGCTGGGCTCGGTGGGGCTGCGGGTCTTCGTGGTCTATGCGCGCACGGTGAAACCGTTCGTGCCGCTGTTTGCCCTCCTCGGCGGCTGGGCGCTCGCGCTTCTCCTCGCGAAACGGACGCGCCTCAAACCGCTCGTGGTCGCAGCCATGATCCTCGTGGGTGCAGGCCATTTCTGGCCGCATTTGTCGCGGGTGTTCCCCCGCGAGATCGAGGTGGCGGTGCTGCGCAACTGGGGAAACCCGAAGCACACGCTCACCGTGACGGGCGCGATTTACGTTCCGTTGGCATTGCCCGCCTCGCGTTCCGATCTCGCCTTGGTGAATGCTCAACTGCTCTACCCGGTGCATCATTATATTGGATATCCCGCAGGCCGGACACTCGCGCGCTTCGAACACCCGCTGTCGTTCCTGCCGTTTCAATACGAGGGGCATCACCCGCGCGAACGCGCCCTGCTGCGCACCCACGACATCTCGATCCGCCTGATCGCGCTCGCCGATCCAGCGGCGGTGCCGGACGATCTGCCGGAGCCCTTGCGGGCGCAGCCGCTGCCGCCACCCTCGGCGAAGCCATGACCGCGCCGCCCCCGCGCCTGCCCCTCGTCCTCGCCCTCATGGGCACGGTCGTGTGCCTCGGGTTCGCACTCTTCACCGGCCATGTGTGGGAGGATTACTTCATCACGTTTCGCTCGAGCCTGAACCTCGCGACTGGCCACGGGCTCGTCTACGAACCCGGCCAGCGCGTGCACAGTTTCACCTCGCCCCTCGGCACGCTGCTGCCGGCCCTGTTCGCCATCGGCGGCGGGGAGGGTGTGATCTCTCGCGCGCTCTGGTGCTATCGACTCGTGTGTGCCGCCGCGCTCGGCGGCGCGCTCTGGTTCGCGCTGCGGACGGTGGGGCGCGAAGGCGTGGCACCGGTCGCGCTCGGCGCCGCCGGCGCCGCGTGGGCCCTCGATCCGAAGGTCATCGATTTCTCGGGGAACGGCATGGAACTGGGTCTGCTCATCCTGTTTATCGCCGTGACGTGGCAGGCGCTGATGAACGGCGCACGATCGCTGCCGCTGGCGCTCGGCTTTGCCGGACTGCAATGGACGCGGCCCGATGGCTGCGTGTTTTTCGGCGTGCTTGCGGGCGCATGGATTTTATTCGGACGAGGACGCGGCGAAACCGGAGCGGAGGCATCATCCACGTGGCGCACCCGCACCCTCGCCGTGGGGCGCGGACTCGCGCTCGGCCTCGTCGCGTATCTGCCGTGGGTGATTTTCGCGTGGAGCTACTATGGTTCGCCGATTCCGCACACGATCATCGCGAAGGTGGCTCGCTACACGCCCGGCGAACTCGCGGCCGCGCTCGCGCTCTATCCGTGGAAGCTGCTTTTCGGAAACGTCATGCTCCACGGCGTGTTTCTGCCGTCGTATTTCGATTTCGGCGGCTGGCCCGCTGTGCTCGTATGGCCGGCGCGGATACTCGCGTTGGGCGCGGCGCTGGCGTGGGTGTGGCCGCGCGTGAAACCCGGCGGGCGCGTGGCGTCGGCGGCGTTTTTTCTCGGCGGCTTCTACGTCGAATATATTCCGGGTTCGCCGTGGTATTACCCCGGCTGGCAATCCATCGGCTGGATCGCGTGGGCGTATCTGTTGCACGCCGGGTGGGAGCTCGGCGCGGAAGCCACGCGCGCGTGGGCGCGCTCGGTCGTCCGTATTACGGCGGGGCTCCTCGTGTTGTTGCAGGCAGGCCTGCTCGCGGCGACGGCCTGGCAGATGCGCGCGCAGCAAACGATCATCGAGGACGGCAACCGCCGCCAGATCGGCCTCTGGCTGCGGGAGCAATCCGCGGGACGGCGTGCGACCGTCTACCTCGAGCCGCTCGGCTACATCGGCTATTTTTCCGGACTGAAGATGTTCGACTACCCGGGGCTGTGTTCGCCGGAAGTGGTCGCCGTGCGCCGCGCCGGCCTTCCGATTATGCAATCACTAAAGCCGGACTGGATGGTGTTCCGGCCAGCTGAGACCGCCGCGGTCAATGCCGCATGGCCCGGCTTGCTCAAGAAAGACTATCGGTTTGTGCGCGCCTTCGACGCGCGGCCCGCGATCGACGCGTGCCGCTTCCTGCCGGGGCGCGGCTACCTCAACTACGACGCGGTGTTCCTGGTGTTCGCCCGCCACCCGGACGAACCGCGCCCGCCATGAGCGCACTCGACGCGCTGATCGGCAGCGTCGGTCTGGCGGCGTTGCTCGCGCCGGGCTGGCTCGTCGCGCGCGCCATGCGGGTGCCGGTGCCAGCGCTCGCGGGCTTTCTCGGCGGCAGCGTGACGCTCGTCGCGCTCGTGCTCGCCCTGGACGCGCTGTCGCTCCCGCTGCACCTCACGACGCTCGCGCCCGCATGGTTGATCCTCACGTTGGGCGCGGCGTGGTTTCACCGGCGCGGGCGCAAGCAACAACTGCAACGCGAGGACGACGTCTCGCCGGTTCGGCCTTCTGCCCTGCCGCGCGAACACGGGTCCCTCCTGCTGCCGCTCGTTCCGGTCTTCGCCGTCGTGATCTATCGGGCGGTGGCGCAGCCCCTTTTCGGCGTCGATACGATCTTTCGCTGGAA
>JANPIT010000790.1:0-2369 GCA_031425115.1 Opitutaceae bacterium
TTCGCGCGCACGCGCACGAGG
Organism: Opitutaceae bacterium; assembly: GCA_031425115.1. GTDB lineage: Bacteria > Verrucomicrobiota > Verrucomicrobiia > Opitutales > Opitutaceae > ER46. The sequence continues at coordinate 22 of JANPIT010000790.1, forward strand.
TAGAATTCTCCCTGCTGGAGGAATTCGACGGCGGTGATAATGACGGGGTCGCGCAGGCGGGAGCGGTCGAGCACGGGTTTCGCGGCGGCGGCATCGAGCTTCGCGTAAGTGTCGACGAGAGCGTCGCGGGTGGCAGAGGACGCGGCGCGCAGGCGCGGCGCGAGGGCACCGGCGGCGAGCGCAGTGGCGGCGGTGCGGAGGAAGTGGCGGCGAGTGGGCATGGGGCGCTGGGGAAAAGACCGCGAGCGAGACGCGATACCTTTATTCACGAGTCGGTGCTAACGGATTTGAAACGCGGAGGTCGCGGAGAACGCGAAGGAAAAGGCGATCGCTCCGCGATCTCTGCGTGCTCCGCGTTTCCAATCGGAGAGGGCTGAGCCAATGCGGTTGACAACGGATTTCACGGATAAACACGGATCAAATCGACCGCTGGCAGGTAGCCCTGCTCGGGAGAGTAGGGACCATTGCGAGATTGAGGACAGGACGCCCGGGCCACTGCAATCCTCAGAACTCGAACTTCACGCCGGCGATCGCGCTCCAGCCGGGGAACTCGTGCTCGGTGGGCCGATCGGACCGGCCCATGTAGATTCGGCGGGTGACTTCGTCGGTGATGTTTTTGCCTTCGACGTAGAGCTGCCAGCCCTTGCGCAGGGTGTAGCCGACCGAGGCGTCGAGGGTGTGGATGTTGTCGAACCACTCGTCGCCGAGTGCGGTGGCGCCGATGGTGCGGATGTAGGCGCCGTTGAAGTTGTAGGCGAGCCGCGCGGAGAACGGGAATTTTTCGTAGAAGAGCTGCGCGTTGTAGACTTTCTCGACCTGGTCGGGCAGCCGGGCCAGTTTGCCGCGGCCGGGCACCTGCGCCTCGCCGTCGATCCACGTGTAGTTGGCCTGCACGCCGAAGCCGTCGAACGGTTTCGGGAGAAACTTGAAGGCTTGCGACCAGCCGAGCTCGAGGCCGCGGAGCTTGCCGGAGGGGCCGTTCTCGGGGCGGATGAGCTGCCAGTTGTTGAACTGCCCGCCGGTGATGGTGGAGGTGGACGTGTAGCTGAAGTTCTCGATGTCCTTGTAGAACGCACCGACGGTCACGCTGCCGGCCGATTTCAAATAGAGCTCGAAGGACAGATCGAAATTCGTCGAGAGCAGCGGCTTGAGGGCGGGGTTGCCCTCGGAGATGCGATCGGTGTCGTCGTTCACGCTCCGTCGCGGCGAGAGGTCGCCGTAGTCGGGGCGCGCGATGCTGCGCGTGACGCCGCCGCGGAGCAGCATGCGCTCGGTGAAGCGAAACGTGCCCACGACCGAGGGGAAAAAATGACTGTCGTCCTTCGACGAGCGGACGGGCGAGGCGCCGAGGAAGCCGCCGGTCGGGCTGAAATTGAGGACGTTGGCGGCGTATTCGTTTTTTGAATGCTCGTAGCGCACGCCGCCGACGAGGCGGAGCCGGCCGAGGTTCGTCGTGGCCATCGCGTAGCCGGAGGTGATGTCCTCGGTGGCGGTGTAGGTGCCGGGCAGATTGTCCGTGATGAAGGTCGCCTGGTTCAGCGCGAAGAGCGTGGGATTGGCGTAGAAGTGATCGCGCAGCGCGACCATCTCGCTCGACGGGCCGATCTTGTAGCGGTTGTCGAGAATTGGGATCACGATCTTCGGATCGAGGTAGTTGCTGAGGTAGAGCTCGGTGGGGCTGGTGCGGGTGAACGACATGCTTTGCGGGCGCATGTCTTTTTCCTTGGCGCGGTGCTTCACCCCGAACTTCCACGAGCCGCGATTCCCGCCGAAGTTCGAGGGAAGGGTGAGATTGGCGAAGCCGTTGAGATCCTCCTCGGTGTTATCGTCGTCGCGGACGTTGTAGCCGCCGCGGTTGCCGATCTCCTGGCGCGCGTAGTTGGTGATGTGGCCGAGGGGATCGTTGAGCGTGGGGAAGTCGAAGTTCGTGCGATCGTAGGTGAAGTCGGGCACGCCGTTGTTCGCGATGTAGTCGGTAATCCGATACTCGAGCTGCGCCTCGGTGCGGCGGACCTTGAAGGCGGTCCACGCGTAGCTGGTGCCGTAGTCGAGCTTGTAACCGGCTTTTTCCCAGGCGCCGCCGGCGGCGAGGCTGAGGATGTCGGTCTGTTTCTTGCCGCTGCGATCGCGGCGCAGCACGCGGCCGCCGTCGATGTTGCCGACGGTGTTGGTGGTGCCGGGGAGCACGGTGCCGCCGTTGGCGAGGCGGATGATGAGGCGGCGGCGCTGCTCGCGATCCTCGAAAACATTGTAGAAGCCGCGGACGTAGTGGCGGGAGTCCGGGCCGGTCTTGAAATCGAGCTGGCCGCTAAAGCCTTTGCGCACGCGATCGAGGTGGCGGAAGCGAA
>JANPIT010000791.1:0-2491 GCA_031425115.1 Opitutaceae bacterium
CAGGCGGTGGTGCCGGATGCCCAGCCGGAGTGGATCAAATTCCGCGTGTGGCTCGAAGCGGGGCAGACGCCGCGTTTCATTTTCCCGAACGGCCCTTACGAGTCGCGCGCGGCGGTCCTCGCGATCAACAAACGCTACGCCGACGACTTTCAGGGCAAGTATGCCAAGGCCGGCGTGGGCCGCACGCATCTGCTTAACGAGGGCAAGCTCCCGCACATTCGCATCGGCGAGATCAAGATTCAGGGACCGTTGCCCGAGGCGGGCGGGAGCGCCGAAGAGCGGGCGGTGTTTGGCGAGAAGGGCTTTCAGCCGGAGCGGGCGCTGGAGCAACTCCAGGCGTTCGCCGTGCGCGCGTATCGGCGGCCGCTGACGACGACCGATGGCGCAAGCATCCGCCAAACCTACGAGGCGCGGATTCAGGCCCAGGCGACGCCGCGTCAGGCTGCCCTGGATACGTTAAAGATGATCCTGTGCTCGCCGTCGTTTCTCTACTTCAGCGAAATCACCGCCGAGAATGAAACGAAGCTCGCGCCTTACGATCTCGCCTCGCGGCTCTCTTACGCGTTGTGGAGCGCACCGCCGGACCAGGAATTGATGGCGGCCGCGGGTGCCGGGAAACTGACGGACCCGGCTGAATTGAAGAAACAGGCGACGCGGCTGCTCGCCGACGAGCGGGTGGGAGCATTCGTGAACGGCTTCCTCGAGGCGTGGCTCAATCTCCGCGACCTCGGTGGCATGCCGCCGCCGCGCGAGACGATGCGGGTGTATTACGCCGAGAATCTGTCCGAGGCGATGAAGACGGAGGCGCGGCTGTTCTTCCGTCATCTGCTCCGCGAAAACGGATCCGCGCGGCAGTTTCTCGATGCCGACTATACCTTCGTCGATAAGCGGCTCGCGAAACACTACAATCTGCCCGAGCAAAAAACGCTGCGCATCGCGGATGGTTTTCAGCGGGTCAGCCTCGCGGGCAATCGTCAGCGCGGCGGCCTCCTCGGCATGGCGGGCGTGCTCACGGTGAGCGCAAACGGCGTGGAGACGTCGCCCGTGACGCGCGGCGTGTGGGTCTTGGAAAACATCCTCGGCATCAAGCCGCCGCCACCGCCGGATGTTGTTCCGGCGATCGAGGCGGACGTGAGCGGCGCGACGACGATCCGCGAGCGGCTCGCGCAGCATCGCTCCGACCCGACGTGCAACGAATGCCACCGGAAGATCGATCCGCTCGGCTTCAGCCTCGAGTCCTTCGATTCGATCGGACGCTGGCGCGAGACCTATGCCAAGCCCAAGGGCGACAAGCCCGCGCCAAAGGTGGACTCGAGCGGTGAGTTCGGCTCAGGCGAGAACTACGCGGATTTCCACGGGTTCCGGAGCATCCTCGTCGCGAGCCGGGCCGACGTTTTCACCCGCCATCTCATCACGCAGCTCCTCAGCTATGCTGCCGGTCGCCATATGGAACCCGTCGATGAGGCCGTAATCGAGGAGATCTTCGAGGCGGCGAAGAAGGAAAATTACGGCCTGCGCACGCTCGTGGTGGAGTGCCTCGCCAGCGAGATTTTCCGGTCGAGGTGAGGCCACGGTCACTCGCCCGACATCACGAAGCCATCGGATATCCGCCCAGTCTCAAGTCCCGCCCCCAATTCATGACCCGCCTTGCCTCCACCTGCCTGCTCGCCCTCGGCTCCGCGTCCGCCGCTCTCGCCGCGGACGACACGATCTTCGCCGCGCACATCCAGCCGATCTTCGCGGATTACTGCGTCTCGTGCCATGGCCCGGAGAAAACCAAGGGCAAGCTGCGCTTGGATTCGTTGGAGCACGTGCTGAAGGGCGGCGAAAGCGGCCCGGCCTGGATCGCCCGCGACAGCAAGCGCAGCTCCATCATCGAGCGCATGGTGCTGCCGGCCGACGACGAGGATCACATGCCGCCGCGCGAAAAACCGCAGCCCGCTCCCGAGTTGGTGCCGCTCCTCCGCTGGTGGATCGATCAGGGCGCCGACCCACAAGCCCGTGTCGCCGGCGCGAAGATACCTGCCGAGCTGGCGCCGCTTTTCGTCACGCGCGAAGTCCTGCGCCCCAAGCCCCGCGCCGAAGTGCAGGCCGCGCTCGCCGCCGGCGCGGTGCCGGCGGTTTTTGCCGCGCGCTTCGTGTCCCTCGATTCTGCCGGCCTGCACGTCTCGTCGAGTCGCGCCACCGATGCCGATGTCGAGCGCCTCCTCGCCGTGCGCGAAAACCTCGCCGAACTCGATCTCTCCCGCGCCCCTATCACCGATCGCGCGCTCGCGATCATCGGGCGCCTGACCAACCTGAACTCCCTCCGGCTCGATCGCACGCTCATCACCGACGCCGGCGTCGCGGCCCTCGAGCCGCTGCGCCGGTTGAAAAACCTCCGGAAGATTTACCTTTGGGAAACGGCCGTGACCGCCGACGGTGTGAAGACGCTGCACGCCGCGCTCTACCGCGCCGCCGAGGCCGAGCGCCTGCGCCTCCAGATCGCCGC
>JANPIT010000792.1:0-7496 GCA_031425115.1 Opitutaceae bacterium
GAGCGGATGCGATCACCTTGGGCGACGATGCGAAACGTGTTCCACTCACCGTCCTTGAACGCCGCGCAGGCCCCGGGCTTCTTCGTGAGGTCGTCGTGCCACTTCGTCCAGCGGCCCTCGTCCCAGAAATTCCCCGACACGCATTTGTCCGCCGTCGTGATCTCGCATTGGTAGCCATAAACCTCGCCCCGCTCGCGCATTTTATTGGCCTTCGACGCTTGCGGCGTCGGCTTCTCATACACGTGGCTCCGGATCTGGATGCCCGAGTTGAGCTCCTTGTCGCACTTCACCTCGAGCACCAGTTCGAAGTCCGCGTAGTCGCGCGGCGTGCTCAGAAAGGTGTTCTTACTCCCCTCGACGGTCGTGCCGACGATCATGCCGCTCTCGACGTGAAACTTTGCGGTGCCGCCCTTGACCACCCAGCCGTCGAGCGTCTTCCCGTTGAATAACGCCACGGGGGCCGCGGCGAACGAAACCACTGGGGCGCCCAGTGCGAGAATGGTGAGAAGCAGCTGTTTCATATTAGTTGGGTTGTCGTTCGAAAGGTAAGAGGGCGGAGGTTCGAGAAACGGAATCTGGAAATCAGGAACTCAGGAAAAGACCGGGCGAAGAGCAACGAACCCGAGGTTGGTGTCTGCTTCCTGATTTCCTGAGTTCCAAACTCACTCTGGATGAATCGATGTGAGGTCTTCTAGCAGGAGCACCGGATAAAATATCCTTATTTGGACTTGGCCTTGCTCTTCGCGGCCGCCGCGGCGGCGGGGTTGAGTTCGACGTGCGTCGGCAGCTCGCCGAGCTCGTAATAACGGTGCTCGATCTTGTCATCGCGCACGATCGCGACCCGCAGGCCGGACTTCGCACCCCCGAGCGGTTTACCGACTGGACCGCTCGTGATGGCTTCAATCTCGCCGTCGCGCGCCTCGGCGTTGCGATGATAGTGTCCACAAAATAGATACCGCACCCCGAACTCGCGGAACATCGCCATATAGGCCGTGCGGCGCGTCAGCGGGATATTAAAATACTGATCAGCCTCGTCCGCGCTCTTGAGAAACCACGGGTGATGCTGAAAGACCACGATATGCCGGGGGCTCTCCGCTTTCGCTTTCGCTAATTCGGCGCGGAGCCATTTTTCCTGCTCGGCAAGCTCCGCCGGCGCTTTGGCCGGCGAGTGAATGACACTCGAGTTGAGCACGATCCCGACCAGTCCGCGCTCGCGAAACACGTAACGATCCGCGCCGAAAATCTTGTTGTAGGCCGCGAGACTTTCGGGCGTCGGCACGTTCTCCACGTCGTGATTGCCCGCGATATTATAGACCGGAATGCCGCGATCGATCTTCCCCACGATGCGCCGATACTCCGCGATCTGGCCCGCATCGCCGGGCTTGTGCACGAGGTCGCCCGTAATGACCACAAATGCCGGCTTCAACCGGTTGACCGCGGTGACGGCAAACTCGAAGTTCGCGGTGTCCTGCACGAAATCCTTGTTCTCGGTGAACATGCCGAGTTGCGGATCACTCAGCTGAATAAAGAAGAACGGTTCGGCGGCTTCGGTGCGCAAGGCGCCCAGGGCCAGGCAACCGAGGACGAAACCGGCGAAGAGATGGCGGGGGAATTTCATCGCGAGCCAGAACGTGGAGGCCGACTCGACGCTTGTCCGCAATTTTCGTGCGTCACATCCGTTGAACTACGTCACAATTGTGCGTGGATACTCCATCGGCGCCAGCGGTCGCGCACGGCATTGTAGGAGAGAATCGGACACCACAATTTGCCCGCCGGCTGACAGACGCCGCCCGGCCAATCGGGCATCCTTGGGGGAACGTCGCGGATGGTCCGCGCGATTTTTTCTCACCATGGATTCCTCCCGCCGCCTCGTCCGAAATCCATTCTCTCCCGATTTTCTCGCGGAGCTGCCGGCGGGGCATCGGCAACGCACGTCGGCGTCGCTTCTTCCGTTCGCGAGTCGCGTGGGCCTGTTGCTTCTGACCGCCACTATCGTGATGGTCGCCCCCCTGCTCGCCACGGCGCAGCGGAACGGGTCGGCTCCGTTTACGCTTACGGCGAGCCACAACCAACTGCTCGACGATCTGCAGCGCCGTGCCGTCCTCTACTTTACCGAACATTGCGATCCCGAAACCGGGCTCGCTCGCGATCGCGCTCCGGCCAATGGCGCGTCGGCCAAGTCCGCCTCCAGTGTCGCGGCCACCGGCTTTGCGTTGACCGCGTGGTGCATTGCCGATGCGCGGGGCTGGACCGCACCTGGCGAGGCGTTGGCCCGCGTCCGGCGCACGTTGCGCTTCGTCGCTGATCATCACGCGCAGGAACGCGGCTGGTTTTATCATTTCGTGGACGCCCACACCGGCGCGCGGGCGTGGGAGAGCGAAGCCTCCACGATCGACACCGCCCTCTTCCTCCAAGGCGCGCTGCTGGCGCGTGAATACCTGCGCGATGCGGAAACGCGGGCCTTGGTCGATCGCATTTATGCGCGCATCGACTGGCGGTGGGCGCTGAACGGCGGGAGCACGCTCTCCCACGGCTGGAAGCCCGAGACCGGCTTTATCCCTCATCGCTGGGACAGTTATTCCGAGATGATGGGCATGTATTTACTCGGGATCGGCGCCCCGGGAAACCCGTTGCCCGCGGAATCCTGGCACGCCTGGAGCCGCCGCAGCACGGCGAGCCACGAAGGCCGCGAGTTCATCCAATGCGGGCCGCTCTTCACGCATCAATACTCGCACGGCTGGTTCGATTTTCGCGGGCGGCGTGATGACTATGCCGACTACTGGCAAAATTCCGTGGATGCCACGCTCGCGCAACGCGCCTGGTCCGCACATCAGAGTCGCCGGTTTCCTTTTTGGTCTAAAGACGTGTGGGGCCTCACCGCGTCGGATGGTCCGCGGGGCTACATGGCTTGGGGCACCCCGGGCCACGAACCGGACCAAAGCGATGGCACGCTCGTGCCGTGCGCCCCGGGCGGCTCGCTGCCGTTTGCACCGCGCGAGTGCCTGACGGCCTTGGAACGCATGCGCGACATCGGTGGCCCAGCCGTGTGGGGCCGCTACGGTTTCGCCGATGCGTTTAACCCGCAGACAGGCTGGACCTCCCCCGACGTGATCGGGATCGATGTCGGCATCACGCTCGTCATGGCCGAAAATCTACGCTCCGGCCTCGTCTGGCAGCGCTTCATGCGCGCGCCGGAAGTGCAGCGCGGGATGCAACTCGCCGGGTTCGAGCCCGCTCACGACCCCACCTCTCCTCGCGCCGTTGCCCGCGCCAAACCGGCGAGCACCAACCGCACTGGCGGCTAAGCCCATCGCGAAGCGCCGCGTCAATAATCCCGAAACGGCCCGCGCGGCTCGGCGGCATCCATCTCCGCCCGCCACGCGGCAAATCGCTGCGTGAGCTGCGCCACGATTTCCGGCCGCGCTTTCGACAAATCATTTTTTTCCGCCCGATCGGTCGCGAGATCGAACAGCCCACCGACGTTGCCAGTTTTCGAATACTTCCAGCGACCCTGGCGCACGGCGAAATCTGCCCGGCGCTGCCAGAACATTTCCGTCCGCGCCGAGGGCTTTTCACCCCGCAGCACCGGGCGCAGGTCGAAACCATCAAGGACGGTTCCTGCGATCGGCTTCACGCCCGCCGCGGCCGCCAGCGTGGGGTATAGCTCGAGGGTGGTCAGGAATTCGTCCGTTACGCGGCCTGCCGGTAGTTGCGCCGGCCACCGCGCCAGGAACGGCACGCTGAGCCCGCCTTCCCACATCGTGCTTTTCTGGCCGCGCAACGGCGCGTTGCCCCCGTTGCCGCTGCCTCCGTTGTCACTCATGAACAGGACGAACGTATCCCGCTCCTCTCCGCGCGCCTTGATCTGCGCGAGCAACTCGCCGATCGCGGCGTCCATGCTGGTGACCGCGCCATAATAGCGCGCGAGATTGTCATTCAAACCCGCCTTCCGATACGGCGCCGCAAACTCCTCCGGCACCTGCACGCCCGCATTTAATTTTTTCCCGTCCGCCTTCTTCTCGCCCGTGAACGACGAGGCTCCGTGCGGCGCGTTGAAGCAGAGATAAAGGAACCAGGGCTGGCCCGCCGGCGCCGCGTTGATAAAGCGCAGCGATTCGCGTTTAAACAGGTCGGTGGCGTAGGTGCCCTTGTCCGCTTCCGTGCGTTGGTTGCCGGAAAACAGCGACGGCACGCTATAGCGTTCGTGCGTGTAGTAATCGATGCCGTTGTTGCCGTGCCCGTAGAAAAAATCGAAGCCACGCTGGAGCGGGAGATAGCGCTTCGCCTGCCCCATGTCCCACTTGCCCACCGCGCCCGTGCGATAGCCCGCGCCCTTCAGCAGGTCGCCGAGCGTGCGCTCCCGCGGATCGAGTCCCAGCGTCATCTCGGGTGACACCGCGTATTCTTCCGGAGAATACACATGCCCGAAATTCACGAGATCGTTCCGCACCATGTCGTAGAGCCCGTTGCGCTGCGGAAACCGGCCCGTGAGAATGCTGCCGCGCGAGGGCGTGCAGGCGGGCCAGGTGACGTAAAACTGCGTCGCTCGCACGCCCTCGGCCGCCAGCCGGTCGAGGTGCGGGGTGCTGATTTTCTTCGTGCCGATGACGCCGAGATCCGGCCAGCCCTGGTCATCGCTCACGATCAGCAAGACGTTGGGTTTGGCCGACGCAGCCGCCGCAACCGCCGGCCGTGGGCCATCCCACCAACTCAGCGCCGCGAGCAACCATGCTGCCGCCGGGGCGCCCCCAATTGCGCGCCTCTTCACTTCAGCGCTGCTACGCCCGCGGCCGCGATCACGCCATCTTGCGCCGAGGTGACACCCGACACGCCGATCGCACCCACAATTTTTCCGCCAACGACCAGCGGCAAACCGCCCTCGATGGGCAACGCGCCAGGCAGCCGCAACACGCGCAGGCCTTCGCCGCCCGCCGCTACGTTGTCTTGAAACGCCTTGGTCGGGCGCCGGAAGGCCGCCGCCGTCTGCGCCTTCTGCTGCGCGACTTCGACACTGCCGTGTTGCGTCGTGTCCATCCGCTCGAATGCCACGAGGTGTCCGCCCGCGTCGACGATCGCGACGGCGACGTTCCACTTGTTCTTCACCGCTTCCGCCTGCGCCGCGGCCAACACGCGTTTCGCATCGGCCATGGGAATCGGCGCGCCATACGGCAGATCGACGACCTGAGCGCGGAGTGCGGCGCCGAGCGCGGTGAAGAGGAGAGCCAAGAGGACGAAACGCGGGGAGTTCATAGGTTTTAGGGAAGAACGAACCCTAAGAGGATCGGACTGCGTTCGTCCAGTCCGCCTTGACAACCCCGCCACCAAACGCGCAATCCCGCAGTGCGTCGGTCTCGCGTGCTGCGTCCACCGCGCTCTTTAAACCGTAGCTCCCTTGCCCATGAAAAAACTGATCCTCGCCCTCGCCGCCACCGGTCTCCTCGCCTTCACCGCCGCTCCCGCGTCGGCCCAAGCCGAAACAAAAGAAAAGAAAAAGAAGAAAGCCGACACCGGCATGACGGCCAGCGCGACCGCGCCCAAGAGCGTCATTCACATCGTGACGGTTAATTTCAAGGAAGGCACAACGCCGGCGCAGATCAAAGCCGCCGTGGACGGTGTGCAGAAATTGCCCGCGGCCTATCCGGGCATCACGCGCGTCTGGACCCGCGCGATCAAGAACCAGACCGAGATGTCGCACATCTTCGTGATGGAGTTCGCCAGCGAACAGGCTCTAAAGGATTACAGCGACAGCCCCGCGCAGAAGGAATGGTATAAAGTCTATACGGACATCCGCGCGCGCAGCGTGACCTCCGACGTCACCAACTAAGTCCGCCGCCAGTCAGGCTGGAACCGGGGCCGCCTCATCGCGGCCCTTTTTCGTTTTCGTGGTTCCGCACCTACGCGCTGCTGACGCTCGCCATCCGGGCTCTTTGGGCGGGAGGCGGTGTGCGTGCGTCGATGTTTCGCCGTCACCGGTGGGCGCTCGTGTTCGGCGCGGCCCTGGTCGTGGCATTGCTCGCGGGCATCGTGCGCCCGCTTGGCGCGCCCGCGGCCGGCGGTTTTGCCGGCGCCGTGCTTTTGGTCGCCCGCGACAATGTCCCTCGCTGGCTGCGCATCGCCGCGAGCACTGCAATCGTGGTGCTCGCAGCCCGCCCGCGCTCTCCCGCCTCCCGCTCGTGCTCCTGCTCCTGCTCGTGCTCATCCTCGTGCTCGTGCTCCTGCTCGTGCTCGCGCTCCTGCTCGTGCTCGCGCTCCTGCTCCGCCCCATGCGCAACAAACATTGCCGCGCATGCTCGGGCCGCTTTGCTCACGGCATGCCTCCCGCTCTCCGCGTCTCCCTCCTGCTCTCCCTGAGCTGGGTAGCCGCCGTCGCCACCGTCCACGGGCAATCCGCGTCCGCCGTCCCGTCACCCTCGGCCCAGGCTCTCGTCGAACGCGCCGCTCAAACCGCATTCGCAAAATTTCAGGCCACCAAGCTCACCCCGCAACAGCTCGCCATCACGTTGATTGATTTGCGCGATCCCACGCGACCGCAGCACGGCAGCGTGCGCGGCGACCAACCGATCTATCCGGCCAGCGTAATCAAACTCTTCTACCTCGCCGCGACCCATCGCTGGCTGGAAGAAGGTAAACTCACCGACACGCCTGAGCTGCGTCGCGCCATGAAGGACATGATCGTCGACTCCTCCAACGACGCGACCCACTACCTCATCGACCTCCTCACGGGCACGACGAGCGGACCGGAGTTGCCCGACGATCAGATCAAAATCTGGTTCGATCAGCGCAACGCCGTGAACCGCTACTTCGCCTCGCTGGGCTACACCGGTGTCATTGCCCACAAAAAGCCATGGGGCGATGGCCCCTATGGTCGCGAATCACAGGCCACGCGCCTCTTCGAACCGAAACGCAACATGCTCACGACCGACGCCACCGCTCGCCTGCTGATGGAAATCGTCACCGGCAAGTGTGTCACCGCCGCGCGCAGCGCCGAAATGATGAAACTCCTCTCGCGTGATCCCGCCGCGAAGGATTCCGATCCCGACAGCCAGGCGAGGTTCACGGGCCCCGCATTGCCCCCCGGAGCGAAACTCTGGTCCAAAGCCGGCTGGACGAGTCAAACTCGCCACGACGCCGCCTACCTCGAATTGCCCAACGGCGCGAAATTCGTGCTCGTCGTTTTCACGACAGAGCATGCGCGAAATCAGGACATCATTCGAAGCACGGCGCGCGTCGTGGTTGACGGAATGATGAATTCAGCAGCCAGAAAGCCATAAACCAACGTGGCGCGCTTGGTCCCTGACGCGCTTCCAGTGAGAGCAGGAAATCATCCTGCCAAACCGCAGGGCGCATAGGTTAGTCAGCTTTATTTCCCACTTTGCGCCTTTGCGCCTTTGCGAGATATCCTTGTGGGACCGCCCCTCAACCGCCCGCCGGCTTCGCATCGAAATCCCCCGCGGTCACCACGGTGAGCTTCGCCGGATCGATGTGTTTGCGCAGTG
>JANPIT010000793.1:0-17718 GCA_031425115.1 Opitutaceae bacterium
CTTATCACGGTGTCGAAAGAGATCGACCTGCACACCCTGGCCGACGCGATGACTGAGCTCGGCAGCTACGATTGGATCGTGTTCACGAGCGCGAACGGAGTGCGGTTTTTCTTCGAGGAGTTTCGACGGATCTTCGACGACATTCGCTCGCTCGGTCTGTTGCGCTGTGCCGCCATCGGTGAGTCGACCGCGAACGCGCTGCGCGCGCTGCACCTGAAGATCGAGTGTATGCCCAAAGTGGCTACAGCGGAAGCGCTGGCGGATGCGTTGATCGAGACCGGCAGCCTGGACAGCGCGAAAATCCTCCTCATCACGGGCAACCTGAACCGCGACGATCTGGTGATCAAACTTGAGGCGTCGCAGGCGATTGTGGACAAGTTGCAGGTCTACAAAACCGAGAAAACGGATTTGTCCGCAGAGCCGTCGGCCGCGGATTTTCGGGAGCGCGGCGCGGATGCGATCCTGTTTGCGAGCTCGTCGGCCGTGCAATCCTTCGTCGACCAGGCAGGCGCTTTGACCTTGGGTAAAGCCGCGAAGCGTCCGCTGGCCGGCAGCATCGGACCGCAGACGAGCGAGACCATGAAGACCCTTGGCATGCCGATCGATTTCGTCGCAAAAACGCCGAGTTTGGACGCGCTGGTCGAGGCATTGATCAAGAAACTGAAGTAACCCCGGAGCGCCATGAAGGTTCCTTTTCTCGACCTTTCGATCCAGCATCAGGCGATTCGCGAGAAGGCGCTCGCAGCCCTGACTGCGACCTACGATGCGACGCGTTTTTGCCTGGGGAAAGACGTAGAGGATTTTGAGAAAGCCTTCGCGGCGACGTTGGGCTACCCGCGCGCACTCGCGCTGAATAGCGGCACCGCGCCGCTCCACATCGCGTGCATGATGGCGGGCTTTAAGCCGGGCGACGAAGTCATCACGGCACCGTTCACATTCATCTCGTCGGCGTGGGGCATCAATTATGTCGGGGCGACCCCGGTGTTTGCCGATATCGAGGAAGGCACGTTCAACCTTGATCCAGCGAAACTGGCCGCAGCGATCACGCCGCGCACGAAGGGCATCATCATCGTGCATCTTTTCGGCCAGCCGGCGCGGATGGATGAGATCATGGCGATCGCGCGGGCCCATGGATTGTTTGTGATCGAGGACTGCGCGCAGGCGGTGGGAGCACGTTACAACGGCGCGCCGGTGGGACTGATCGGCGATGTGGGCACATTTAGTTTTTATCCCACCAAGAATCTCGGTGCGTGCGGCGAGGGTGGAGCACTCGTGGCGAAGGACGAGGCGTTGCACACGACGGCGCGACACATCCGCGTGCACGGATCGGATCGGCGGTATTACCACGACATCATCGGCGGCAATTTTCGCATGGACGGCTTTCAGGGCGCATTGCTCAACGTGAAGCTGCCGCACCTCGCGGCATGGACGGCGCGTCGCCAAGCGATCGCTGCACGCTACCTCGCCGGTATCACCCTGGCCGAAGTGCGGTTGCCCGAACAGCCCGGCTACGGAAAGTCGGTCTTTCACCAATTCACGATTCGGCACCCGCGCCGCGAAGCGCTGCGCGAACATCTCGCGAAACAGGACGTCGGCACGGATCTGATTTATCCTGTGCCGCTGCATCTGCAGAAGTGCTACGCGCATCTGGGACGCGGGCGCGGCTCATTTCCCGTCGCGGAAAAGGCGGCGGATACCTGCGTGAGTCTGCCGATTTTTCCGGAGCTCACGGACGCGCAAGTCGAGCACGTGATTCAGACAATCAATTCATATTAACCACGGAGACACCGAGGACACGGAGAAGACCGCTTGAACTCCGTGCTCTCCGTGCCTCTGTGGTGAAAACTCCGATGATTGATGGCATCCGATTAAAGGTCTGCGGCCTCACTTCGCTGGTCGACGCGGAGTTCGCGGATAACTGCGGCGCGGACTACCTCGGTTTCATATTTTATCCCAAATCACCCCGGCACATTTCTCTCGCGCAGTATCGCGCGATGGCGCCGCGGCTGCCGGAGCGTCGGAAAGTAGCGGTGTCGGTCGAGCCGTCCGTCGCTGAGCTGAGCGCGATGCGCGACGCCGGATTTCATTATTTCCAGATCCACTATCGGCCGGAAACCCCGGACGAGATGTTGACGGACTGGTCGCGCACGGTTGGCGAGAAGCATCTCTGGCTCGCGCCCAAACTTCCGCCGGGGTGCGACGTGTCGCCGGCGGCACTCGCGGTGGCGAAGTTCGTCGTGCTCGACACGTTTCACAACGAGGCGTTTGGCGGCTCGGGCAAGACGGGCGACTGGGCGAAATTCGCGCGTCACCAGAAGGAGAATACGCACAATTTCTGGATCCTCGCCGGCGGGCTGAATCCGGATAATATCGGTGACGCGCTGCGGCAAACCGGGGCGCGTTTCGTCGACGTTAACAGCGGCGTAGAGTCGGCCCCGGGGGTGAAGGATCAGGCGAAACTGAAGGCGTTTGTCGTCGCCCTGCACAAGGCGGCGACGAGCCGTCCGTCGTAATTCAGGCAGCACGTGATTTTGCGGCGTGCCCGTGTTCGTGCGCGAGCAACTGGCGCTTGAGTGCCTCGCCGAAGGCAAAGCCCGTGAGCGAGCCGTCGGAACCGATGACACGGTGGCAAGGCACGATCAGGCAAATAGGATTGGTGGCGTTGGCGCGGCCCACGGCACGCGAGGCGGAGGGGCGGTCGATGGCGCGGGCAAGTTGCGCGTAGCTGCGTGTTTCACCAAAAGGAATTTGGGCCAATGCGGCCCACACGCGCTGTTGAAAAGGCGTGCCGAGCGGAGCGAGCGGGAGCGAAAAGCTGCGCAGCTCTCCGCTGAAATACGCGGCGATCTGGTCCCGGGCTTCAGCGGTGCGCCAAGGGTCGCGCACAAGGTCGGTGGCGTGAAAGCGTTTTTGCAGAGCGTCGATCCCGCCAAAAGCAGTCGCGACCAATGCGCGGTTATCGCTAACGGCGACAGAGAAATCGCCGAGGTCGGTGGTGAACGTGGAAAAGTAGTGGGTCATGGAATGGGTTGGTTGAACTGCCACAAATGGGCGGTCGCGAGGCTGCGGTAGGGAGCGAAGACGCCCATCAGTCGGCGCGTCGCGTCGATGTCTGGTCGCTCCTCAAGTTTCAGCGCGGCTTGCAGGCCGCTGGTAACGCCGGTGTCACCGAGCGGCACGCAATCGGCAAATCCGAGGGCGCGCATCATGAGATAGTTAACGGACCAGGGACCGAGTCCACGAATAGCCAGGAGTGTGCGCTCGGCGCGGGTCGCGGACATCTCGCTTAAGGCCGCGAGGTCGAGTGTGCCGTCGGCGATCAGCCGTGAGGTGGCGACGACGTAGTCGGCTTTTTGGCGGGAGAACTGCAGCGGGATCAAGTCGGCGGGTTCGAGCGCGGCGATGGCGGCGGCAGTAGGTGGCGCGATGAGGCCGAGGGCGTGAACGAGCTTGGTGCCCGTGCGCTCGATCAGTCGGCGACGGAGGGTGAAGGCGAACGCGAGGTTGATTTGCTGTCCGATGATGGCCCACAAGAGGCCGTCGAAGACCGAGGGAGTTTGCGCGATGCGGAGTTCCGGTCGACCAGCGACGAGGCGCGCGAGGCCGAGTTTGCGGGCGAGTCGCGTGAACGCGCCGGCGTCCTGGTCGAGTCCAAGTAGACCGATGACGATAGCGTGAACTTCGGCGGCATTATCCGATCGGCGGGTGGCGCATTCGAATTCGACCTGCACGTCTTGCTCCGAGACGCGCATCGTCATCACCAGCGGCTCGCCGCTTTTCAGGCGAATAGCCGCGGTGTAGCGATCGCCCTCGATTTTTTCCGTGACGCTTTGGGCATCGCGGCCCAGCGCGCGGCGGAGATAGCCGAGCGGGTAGCCGGGTGGGAGGGCGACGGCGAATTTGGCGCTGTCGCGAAGGTCGCGATAGCTCGCGGGCGTGAGGCCGTTGAGCTTGCGAAACTGCTCGTGAAAGACGGACTGCGACTCGAAGCCCACGGCGGCGGCGATTTCGACGAGGCCGGTGTCGGTGCGGAGCAGGTGCTGCTTGGCGCAAGCGACGCGGGCGCGGACGAGGAGATCGGCGGGGGTGGTGTGGTAGTGTTGCCGAAAGAGTTCGAAGAGGCGGGTGGCGCCGAAGCCGGAGCGCTGCACGATGGCGCGAGCGTCGGAAAAATTTGCAGGTGCGGCGCGGATTTCGGCGACGAGGGACTCGATATCTTCGAGGACGGGATCAGCGCCGCGGGCGAAATCGTCGGGATGGCATTTCTTGCAGGGACGCAGGCCCGCGGCGCGCGCGGTCTCGCAGCTTGGAAAAAATTTCACGTTAGCCGGCTTTGGCTTCCGCGCTTTGCAGGCCGGCAGACAGTAGATCCCGGTGGTGAGCACGCCGGTGAAGAAACGGCCATTGCACGTCGCGTCGCTGGCCAGCAGGCGCGCATACATCGTGGCATGGCTCATTCGCATCAGCCGACGTTAACACAGCGGCGCGGCGCTGTCGTCCGGATTATTCCGGTGCAATTTTTTCAGCTCGCGGGCGGAAACGGCGGACGGGTGGCATCGTCGAACGGCGCGCGCGAGTGCGACGAATTCTCCAGCGGTTGAGGGCCGTGTTGCGCTCGGGTCGCGCTGATGCCGAGGAGAGCCTCGATTTGCCGGACGGCATCAAGCAGGTTCGTAACAATCTCATCGGTGCCGCTGCCGCGGAGTCGTTTTTCAATCTCCTCCATCGGCGAATGGTGCTGCCAGAGCGCGACCAGCACGGGCGTAGTAGGTGAGCGCACTTTTAAGCGGCGGGACATTTGGCGAGCGGCACTGAGCGCGGAGGGCGGCAGGGCCGACACAAACGTAGCGCGAATTTCGGTGCGATCGGCGGCTTGGAAGACGTTTTCGATGGGAGTCGAGAGCGGCGACACGGCCGCCGCGATGTCACGTCGCCGCAGCAGGTGACAGAACATGTGCGCCACGACCTCGTCGGCTTCGTCCCGCGCGGGAATGCCGAGGACGTTCGGGAGCCCGGGGAGTGCAGGTGAGGTGCGCTCCTCTTCGATGCGGTCGGGTTTGGAAAGCTGCTCGGTGTGGGCGGCGATCTCACGTCGCTCCAACTCCTCGATCAACTCGCGGCTCGCTTGGAAAATGAAACGCTGCCGCTCTTCCGGAAGTGTGCCGCTGTGCCGATCCTCTTCCGACATGAGCAGCGCGGGCACGAAGATCGTCTCGTAGAAATCCTCGAGCGAGTGCTCTTCAATATGTTTCAGGGCGAGATCGAGCATGTCCTCTGACTCCATCGAAAGCATTCGTTGGTAAAACTGCGCGGGCGGTTCAAGGACCGGCTCGCTGCCCAGGAGCATGCTGATGAACGCCATCCCAGGGACGTATGTGCCAAGGACGAGCATGCAGACCGTGAGTGGGGTGGAGAGGACCAGCCCGGCAACGCCCCACAGCCACGTCCAGAAAACCGCGGCCACCAGCAAGGCGAGATTTGAGATTCCCGTCGTGGCACCGTAGAGGACGACTTCGATGAAGTTGTTGCTGATAACCTCCATCACGATGAAGAGCCCGAGGGTGTAACCCAGCATGGACCAGCCGGGATCGACCGCGAGCGAGAGGGCGATGGGAAAGGCGGCGGCGATCCAGGGACCCACGAACGGGATGAAGCGGAGGAGAGTCGCGAGGAGCGCCCAGAGCAGCGCATTGGGGATGCCGATGAGAAAGAGCCCGATGCCGATCGGCACGCCGTAGAGGGCGTTCACGACCAGTTGCATCCCGAGGTAACGCGACACGCGGTCGGCAGCGTCGTCGACCGCTTGAGTGGCGATGTTCAGTTTGCCGGCGCTGACGAGTTTGATGAACCGGTCGCGCAGGTCTTCGCGTTGGAAAAGCATCGCGACGACGAACACGATGACGATGCCAGCGATGCCGAGCGGGCGGAGGACGGGCGTGACGATGTCACGGGCTAGTTCCAATGGAGTCGGGTCGGCGGCCTTGATCTCGACGGGAACGGGTTTCGTTTCATTCGGGGCGGAAGCAGTGACCGGCTTATCGGGCGTGGCCGATTTGATCTCGCGCCGGAGATTTTCCACCATGCCCGACATTCTAGACATCGCGGTGGGGCCAGTCGGAGTTTTGAGCGCGACGATTTTTTGCCGAATATTCTCTTCGTAGTTTGGGAGCTCGCGGACGAGGCTGATCGCCTGAGCGGTGACGATCCAGCCGACTCCGCCGATCGTGGCGAACGCGACCGTCACAGTCGTGATAATGGCCAAAGCGCGAGGGAGACCCCACCGCGTCAACCGGACCACCAGGGGTGACAGGAGGAACGCGAGCAGCACGGCGAGCGCGACCGGCATGAGGACGTCTTCGGCAACGCGGAGCGCCGTGACGATCAGCAGAAACGTCGCAAGGCGCAGAAACCAAGTGAACCGGTCGGTGTTATCGTAAGTTTGCACAGTGCGGATCGTATGCTCCGCGAAAAAAAATCGGTTGCGCGCCGCGCATATTACATGCGCGCCCGCGAGCTCTCAGCTCGATTCCCCCCGTGCGTCGTCAGTTGGCCCGCTCAGCCGCGCGAGGGCCAGGCAGGGACTGTGCAGCGAGGTGGTTTGGCTGGTGTCCAGATCGAGCAGAAGCGCATGCACCGCCAGCAAAAGCAGCGTAATTAAAAGGATGGTGGCGAGCGTCATCGGGGCAGTGGAGTGCTCCAACTAGGACCCAGCCGGCGACAATTCAGCTCATGGGGTCTTAGCCTACCGCGCGATGGTGTCGTCGCCGGAGAATGCAGGACGCGAGCGGAGCCCCCCAAGCTCGGATTGGAGTTAATACCCTGAGATGCCGCCCTGCTACTCCTGCAGCTTGCGGAGTGCCTTTTCGATCGAAGCGACGTCGTGCAGCGCGTGATGCGGGATGGGATAGTCCGCGCCGAAAACGCGGAGCTGGGCCGGCTTTTCCGTGGTGACACGGCCTTCGTCGATCTTGCCGTCGGCGCTTTGCACAGCGGCAAGGTTTAGTCCGAACTTGTCGGCAACGAAGCGATAGAGCGCGGCGCGTTTCGATGGACCGTAGTCATGACCCTCGTCGGCGAGGTGGACGTTCGCCACGGCGTTGGTTGCACCGTAGTAGCCGTAGATTTTCTGGAGAAACGGAAACTCGTATTGCGGCACGTGCTGGGTCCAATCCTTGCCGTCCGAGACGACCAGCAATGGCTTGGGCGCCGCCAGGGCGGCGATCATGGCGTTATTGGCGAAATGATTGCCGCTGCGATGAATCGGGAGGCCGCTTTCGCAGGCGCATCCACCAAAGAAATACGAGGACACCATCACCACCGGTGCGCTGAGCGCGATGCGGGGATCAAGGGCCGTGAGAAGAAAGGCCTGGGTGCCGCCGCCGGATTCGCCGCTCACCGCAATGCGCTTGGGGTCTACGCCCTCGAGTGAAGTCAGCAGGTCAACCGCGCGCATCGCGTTCCACGTTTGGAGCGTGAGCGCGAAGGGGTGGCGGTGGGCATCCTGGCCGACGAGTTGCATCGAGTCGCCGTAGCCAAACATGTCGATCGCGAGCACCACCGCGCCCATGCGCGCGAGACTGGCGCAACGCGCCTGGAGACCGGGCCAGAAACGCGCGTGGTTGTCGTAGTCTTCGAGGGTCTTGATTGCCCGGTAGTGGCCATGCGTGGAGAGCACGGCGGGGTGCGGGCCTTGGGCATGGAGTGGCCGATAGAGATTGCCGGTGACGAAGTAGCCGGGGACCGACTCAAACGCGATGTTCTCCACGCTGTAGCCATCATACGTGCGGCGCTGCCGGATCACGGGGTTGAGGGGAGAACGCTTCGGCCACGGGGAAAGGCCGGCGCCTTCCTGGATGCGCGTGCGAACGTGCTTCCCATACGCCTCCCACTCGGCGCGCCCCGGGAACTGCACGAGCGCGGCGTCGAGGATGGCCTTGCCCTGTTCTGGTTTCAGATACGCACCCTGCGTGAGGGCGGGACCGCTCGCGGGCGGAGGAGGAAGGCTGGGCGGCAGCCAATGTGACGCCGGGGTCTCTCCAAGCAGAGAAGAACTGAACGCGCCAAGCGCGAGCGTCACAGAAAACCGAATACGGGAGGTCGGGTGCATGGGGTGGGAGCGGTTATGCGGTGGCGTGGCGTTGGAGCAGCGGGAGTGGGACAATTTCGAGCGTCCGCTCGTGCGTAGCGGACAGTGCGACGGGAGCGGGCACGCCGGCTTCGAGGCACTCCAGCCAGCGCGCAGCGCAGACGCACCAGCGATCGCCGGGCTCGAGGCCGGGGAAGCCATATTCCGCGCGCGGAGTGGAAAGATCGTTACCCGCTTCGCTGCTGTAGCGGAGAAATTCCGCCGTGACTTCGACGCAGACCGTGTGGCAACCAACATCCTCGGCGCAGGTGTCGCAGTGGCCGTTGCGGAAAAAACCGGTGAGCGGATCTTGCGAGCACGGTTTCAGCGGACCGCCAAGAACATTGCGCGAGGGGAGGGGAGTCATGCCGCCCTGGTTAAATCACGGTTGCACCTGGCGATGCACGACTAGACTTTCGTCCGACCAACATGCCTACGATCTATGAAACCCTGCGGGCCGACATCATCATTGCCATGAAAGCGCGGGACGCCGTGACGACCACGGCGTTGCGAACGGCGGACGCCGCCATCAAGCGCGCCGCCATGGATGCCAACAAGGAGATCGACGACCCCATGGCGATCACGACGCTGCGGAAGGCAGTCAAGAACCTGGCGGACGCAAAGCTGGAATTCGAGAAGGGTGGCCGCGCCGATCTCGTGGCTGCTAACGAAACCGAAATGCGGATACTGGAAAAATATCTACCGCGGGGACTCGACGCCGCAAAGGTCGAAGCGCTGATCGTTGCGGCGATTCAGGAAACCGGCGCGCAGTCGAAGAAAGAGATGGGCAAGGTGATCGCGGCGCTGAAGCAGGGACCGGACGCGGCGTTGATCGATTTCGGAGCGGTGAGCAAATTGGTCCAGGCGAAATTGCCGTAGTCTGCGTCTCCGGGGTGGAACGGCTTGACCCCAAGCCGTTGGTTCGAATGCACGCGTCGCGCGCACTCAGTTCATCAGCGCGTTGACCACGGCGTTCAAAATGCCGACGAGGGCGGCGCCGGAGATCAGACCGGCGCAAATCGGTTCGCAGCATTCCACCCAGAGGGTGTGTCCGCGCGTGCCCACTTCTTTGTGACGTCGGCCCATGGCCCAAAAGACCACCGCGCCGATAAACATCATGAAGCAGGCGTCGGGCGGAAGAACCACGCCGAGACCGATTCCGACGGCGGAGAGCGGGAAACGGCCTTTGGTGACGATCCGCGCGATCTCGAAGACCGTGGCGAGGACGGCGGCGATGCTCATGGAGACGATCGCGGAGGTCGGGAGATTTTTTAAACCGGAAGCGACGAGGTCCGAGACGCCTTTCCATTCGAGTGCTTTGGGGAAAGGGAAATTGTCGGAGATCAACGTTTCCGTGCTCCGCACCCCGTCGGCGGACGGGGGCAGAAACAAAAGGAAAAAAAGCGGGGTGGAGGCAAGGGCGCCGGCGACGATCCCGATGCAGTGACCCACGGCTTGCTGCCGTGGTTTCGCACCGAGCATGTAGCCCGGCTTGATGTCGGAGAGGAGATTGGCGCCGTTGAGCGCGACTTCGCTCGTCATGCCGCCGGTCATGAGATTGGTGGCGGGGTTGCTCCGATCGATCGCGCCGAGACTAAACTGCGTGATTTTGGCCATCGTGCTCGTGGAGGTCCACGAGGTGAGCGCCATCGAGTTCGTGCAGATGATGGTGAGAAGAAACGTCAACGGGAGCGCGAGGAAGGCGAGATACCAGGGAACGCCGAAAAACCAGTGCGTGAGCCAAACACCCACGACACTCAGAATGGGGAGACCGACGAACGAAACCCAGAGCGGCAGCTCGATGTGACGGAGGGGATCGTCGAGCGTGGCGGCGGGCACGACCGTGGGCTTTCTGCCGAAGACCGTGCGCCAGGCAGCGCGGAAGATTTCTGGTTTGGCGCAGAGTGCGACCAACGATCCGACCACCATCATGGTGACGCCCCACCAGATGGACCATTGCGTCACAATCTCGCCACGGCTGATCCCGATGGTTTTTCCGGCGGCCGTCAGGCGCGGGGCGATGTCGCCGCGTTGAATCATCCAAGGCGCCAGCACGGCGAAGTTGACGAGCGTTCCGATCAGCACGCTCGATGACATGCGGATGCCCATCAAGCCGCCGACGCCGACCATGGCGGCATCGAGTCCCACGCGCAGTCCCAGGGCGCGAATATCGACGCCGAGGATTTTCGGGATCAGCCAATGGGCCTTGGTGGCGGCGAGGTAGTAATAATCGTCGATGCGCTCGCGCAAGTGCCACGGCTGAGTGAGGCCGATCAGGCGATCGAGGTGCAGCAGCTTGAACTGCACGAGCCGTTGCAACGCTTCGCTCATTAAAAACTGGAGGAAACCAGCGAAGCCGGCGACGACCGCGAGGACCTTGGCCTGAAAGAGGCCGGTGGAGCTTTTGCCCTGATAGAGAGTATCGAGCACCACGCCGCTGGCCCGTCCCTCGGGGAACGGCATCTGGTCTTCATTGATGAAGCGCCGCTTTAAAGGAAATGCGACGAGCACGCCGATGAGGGACATCACGCCGTTCCAGATCATCATCTGCCACCACGGAATAATCTTCTCCGTCACGAGCATATAGGCAGCCATCGTGCCGATTAGCGGGGTGATCATATAGCCGGCCGCTGACGCGATCGACTGCGTGCAGTTGTTCTCCAGGATCGAAATGTCGGCCGCGATACCCGCGCGGTTCAGAATCTTGAAAAGCCCGAACGCGAGAATAACGGAGGTCAGCCCGACGCCGATGGTGATGCCGGTCTTGGCGCCGATGTAGAGGGCGGTCGCGGAGAGGATGCCACCGAGAAAAAAACCGCTCAGCCCCGAGCGCCACGTGAGCTGCGGGATATCCCCGCGATAGACGTTCTCAAGCCACCATCGATCTTTCTGCGCACGCGACCAGCTTTTGATCTGTTCCTCGGTGAGTTGGGGCAGGGCCATGGGAAATCGACGAAGGCGCAGCGTGACGCTACGGAGTCGGAACGCCAGTCTGGCTTTGGGCGAGCCTTCGCCGATAGAATCTCGGTTAAATTCGCGGTCCGCGCATGGTTGTATCCGTCTTTCATTACGGTTTCAGCCACGGTAACGCCCTATTTTGGAGATTGATCAGGATGGATCGTGGACTCATCCAATGGAGGAACGTCGCCCGACGTCTCTCCCGCCTCGACTTAATCTTCCCATGAAACGTGCTGTCCGCTTCCTCCTGTTTGTTGCTGTCGCAACCATTGCGAGTTCCATTACCGCGATTAGCGCCTCGGCCCAGCCGCTGAAGGGTAAGATTATCAAGGTAAAGGCGCCCGCGACGTTGACCCCTCCGGGTGGCGTCGGGGCACCAGCAAACGTTAATGACGAGGTGGCCGAAAACGCGACGATTCGCACCGGCCCGGGCGGCGAGGTGTTTTTGGAAACGTTCGACGGCGCCGTCGCCACGATTCGCCAGAACTCAATCGTGCAGGTGACCAAGCTCCGCCAAAATGCCGGTCAACGGCAGGCCGAACTCAACTTGGAACAAGGCGGTAATATCGTGTCGACGCTTGACCCCTCGAAGCAGCGCACGACCGAATTTGGAATCCGGACGCCGCGCGGCGTGGCGGCGGCCCGTGGCACGGTTTACAGTGTAAAGGTCGTGCCCTCCGCCGGTGCGAATAGCACATCGGTCGCGACCTTCAGCGGCACGGTTGTAATCGACCGCGGCCCGGGACTTCCGCCGATTACAATCCCGTTTGGCCAAGCCACCACTGCTGATGCTACGTCGTCCCAAGGAGTGGCACAGTTGGCGGCCAGCGATCCTTCTGTCGCGGCGGATATCCTGGCGGCGGTGCAGATCGTCGCGGCCAACGTGGCCACGTCGTCGACTTCGGTTGGCTCTGCAGACGTAGCTACGACGATTCTTGCCCAAGTGACCAGCGCAGCCGCCCAAGCTGTGCCGAATCAGGCGGCCGCGATTGTGCAGACGGCGGTGCAGGCCGTCGTGACCGCGGGTGGCTCGACGGGCGGCAATCAGCAGGCAACCTTGAACGCGGTTTCGGCCGTGACGGAGGCTGCTGTGCGCGCGGTAGCAACATCCGGAGGGGCTGCAGTGAGTTCGGTGACCCAAGCCGCGGCCGCCGCGGTCACAGCATCCGGTAGTCTGACCGGAGGCAGTGATGCCAACTTGACTGCGGCAGTGGCCGCCGTGACCTCGGCGGCCGTGTCGGCGGCGCCGGGTCAGGCGACCGCTGCTGCGCAGGGTGCCGCGCAAGGCGTCGTGCAAACCCGGGTGAGCGAGGCAGTCACTGCCGCAAAAACTGCCAATCCGACGGCTAGTGCCGCCGAAATCACGCAAGTTGCCAATCAGGCAGCTAACAGCACGGCTGTTACCGCTGCGGTGAGCACAGTGGCAAATACCGCGACCTCAGCGTCATTGGCCGCCAGCGGCCAATCGGGTAACGCAGCAGCAGCGCTTTCGACCGCGAGCGGAATTAGCAACGCCGTCAACACCGGTTCCTCGACTGGCGCTAGCACCGGCGCCGCTGCCGGCGGAGCCCCAGGTTCAGGCGGCACGGTTAACGCTCCCACGGTTAACGTGACGGTTAACACCAATTCGGGTGCTGGCACAACAAGTGTGTCCTCCACCGCCACCTCCGCGCCGGGCACGAGTGGCGCAACGGGGGGGACCTCAACCGCAACCTCAACGGTAAGTGGCTCAGGCACATCGTCTGTGACCACTTCGACCACGAACTCCTCCGGAGCCACCACATCGACCACGGTTACGACCCCGACGTCTGCGGGCACATCCTCGTCTACGACGACAATCCCGCCGACGACTCCAATCACACCCGTCGATCCAACGATCAACGTTAGCCGTTCAAGCTGATTCAACGCCCGCGGTTAAGAGCGAAACTCCACTCGACGAAACATTATTCGGTTGGGTGGGTTTTTCGATTGAATGCAGAAAACACATGTGCTCCTTAAATCCGGCCGAGTTTGCGCTCGGGCTAACTACTTTGCCTTCAACCTTGCTTTGGTAGGACGGTTGCATCAAACCACCTGCCGTCAGGCGTAAAAACTTATCCTTCTATGAAAACTCGTTCGCTTATCTTGGCTGCCTTAATCGGCCTCACACCATTCAGCGTCTCTGCCCAAACAACGCTTACGGCTGCCATTGCGGCAGAGGTAGCGGCCGCCGGCAGCGATGTTGCTAAAATTGCCGCGGTTGCCGCGGCTCACCCTGAAGTGGCGCCGCAAATCGCAAGTGCCGCCGCTATAGCCAATCCTGCCGCCGCCGCTACGATTGCGGCCGCGGTTGCCACGACGGTGCCAGCAGCGGCGGCCAATGTCGCGATCTCGGTCGTGAATTCGGTGCCTGCCGCTCAGGCAGCTTCCATCACCGCTGCGGTCGTCAAGTCCGTGCCGGCCCAAGCGGCGGCAGTTGTGACGGCGGTCGTCAGTGCCAACAACAGTCAAGCGGCCGCGATCGTCTCGGCCGTGTCGGCCACGGCGGGCACGTCCACGACTACGGTGGCAGCGGTCGCGACGGCTGCGGCGAATGCTGCACCTGCTCAATCGGCCGCCATCGTGTCTGCTGTGGTTCAGCAGGTCGGAAGCTCCCCGGGCCAGTCCGCGGGCCAGGCTAACGCTGTTGCACAGGCAGTGTCGCAAGCTCAGCCGGCTCAGGCGGCCAACATCGTTGCTGCCGTCACGGCGATCAGCGGTGTCAGCACCGGAACCGTAAATGCGATTACCAATAATGTCGCGCAAGGTTCAGGCCAGCAGGCGTCGGCTATCACCGCGGCCGCAGCTAATGTATCAACGGCGTCAACGGCCGCGTCCAATAGTTCCGCTTCTACCGCTGTCACCACCTCGACCGCTTCGGCCGCGACGGCTACGGCGGCAGTTCAGACCGTTGCCACGGTTGTTGCGCCGGTAGTGACCATCGTGACCGCTCCGGTGATCACCACACCCGTTGATCCGTCGATCAACGTCAGCCGGTCTTCCTGAGCTATTACGTTCTAATTTCAAAACGCCGACCCCGAAAGGGTCGGCGTTTTTTTTGAAGGTCGAAAACTAGGCGCTAGCAACTCGTCAGCATCTGGCGTTTACTCGAGAAACGAAGATTGCTTAGGTGCTTTGCTGGCGCGCTTGGCAGCTTCTTCCTCGGGGGTGGCGTTCAGGTGGCGCGGGGGACGGGATGCTTTCGTTGCTACGGCACTTTCCCGGTCTGAAACGATGCGATCGCACATGTGATGAATGTGAAGCCTGAGCCATTGCGAGGTGCTCGAACCGGAGCGGTAATCAGCGGGGCCGTAACCGTGAATGCGCCCCGACTGAAGCAGTCGATCGTTCTGCTCAAACTCGGCGGATTTGTCCGGGTTGTAGACCGCATACGCCCGACCACCGCCATTTTTCACCACTGAAAAGCTGGGCACATCGCTCGGGCCATCGGCGATGTAGATCATGTTTTGAATCGGGATCCGACGATCCTCGGCGGCCATTTTCGAATTAACGTCGATCGCGGCATTCTTATTGGTCCCTTTGTTGATCTCGAAAATCGCCCGCGTCTTCGTCGTATTGTCGATGACCATGCCGATCTGTGCGATCTGAGAGGTGGCATCGATCGACAGCTCCTTCTGTTTCAGGAAACCGGGCTGAAGCGGGTTCTCGATGAATTCGCACGCGAATATCCCGTCGACGTGCTTCGCGATGGCGCTACCGCGCACCATGGGAGCAATGCCAGTGCTCACCACGTAGTGCTCCACCGCAATCTCGTGCTTGATATACTCGGATTTTTCACGAGCGAAGGCCTTTGCTCGGTCGAAGAAATCGGGGAGCCCGGGGTAGAACTTGATGTCGGCGCCGCATTCCTGGAGCAGCTTGTTATTAAGTCCGTGCAGTGGACCCGCGAGCACGTAGGTGAGCAGATGATTAAGGTAGGCGATCTCGGGCGAGAGATGATAACCCCGCTTGCGATAATTTTCTGCGAGCTTGTTCGTCTCCTCCCAAAACGTGGCCTCATCGATGCCGTAACGCCGGAACAGGGGCGACTGCATGTAATCCGGGATTAACGTCTTGTCGAAATCCCAGATCAACGCGATGGTGTTTTGAGTGAAGAGTGTCGTGGCCATTGCTGATCAACACCGCTAGGCGAATCGCCCAGCGTAGTGTCTGCCGCCATACGTAGCGCAAGCGACGGCGCGCGCAATTCGCAAATGCCTTCACGATACTCTCTCTTCCATGGACGACCTTCCCGATCTGGCACCCTTTCAACGCCGCCTTGACGAGCTCGCGGCGCAGATGGCGGAGCCTTCGTTCTACGCCAATCCCCGAAGGGCGGCCGACGTCACGCGCGAACACCAAAAATTGGGCCAACTGGTGGCTGAACATCACGCCCACTCCCGACTGGAGCGCGAGGTTCACGAGGCGGAGACCATCCAGCGCGATACTTCGGCGGACGCCGAATGGCGCGCGATGGCGACGGCGGAGATACCGGACCTCCACCGCCGCCGTGACGAAATTCGGCAACGAGTGCTGCTGGCCATGATCCCGCCCGATCCCACGGATTCCCGCAACACCGTCATGGAGATCCGCGCCGGCACCGGCGGAGACGAAGCGAGCCTTTTTGCGGCGGAGTTGTTTCGCTTGTATTCAAAATACTCCGACGCGCGCGGCTGGAAAATTCAGCCGATGAGCAGCAGCATGTCCGAACGCGGCGGGTTCAAAGAAGTGATTTTTCTCATCGTCGGTTCCGATGTCTACAAGCAGCTCAAGTTTGAAAGTGGCGTCCATCGCGTCCAACGCGTGCCGGTCACGGAAGCGAACGGTCGCATTCACACCTCGACGGTGACCGTCGCAGTGCTGCCCGAAGCGGAAGAGGTCGAGGTGCAGATCGATCCGCAGGATTTGGAGATTACCGTAACGCGGGCGAGCGGGCCAGGAGGGCAGGGCGTCAACACGACTGACTCGGCCGTGCAGATTTGCCATAAACCCACCGGATTGATCGTGACGTGCGCGGACGAGCGGTCGCAGCTCAAGAACAAGGCCAAGGCCATGACGGTGCTGCGATCGCGTTTGCTCAAACGACGGGAAGACGAGGAGCGGGCGAAATACGCCGGCATGCGCCGCAGCCAGATCGGCTCCGGCGATCGGAGCGAACGAATCCGCACCTATAGTTTTCCCCAAAATCGAGTAACCGATCATCGGATTGGGCTGACCCTCTATAGCCTTCCTCAACTGATGGAGGGTGCGATCGAGCCGGTGATCACCGCGCTCCAGAAGGCAGACTATGAGGAGAAACTTGCTGCGCTCACCGGTCATGATTTTTCGCCGGTGCGCCCCGGCATGACAGACGACGACTGAGATGCTGACCGTCCTGGAGATCATAAAGAAGACGACAGACTTCTTTGCGGCGAAAGGAATCGAGTCGCCGCGGCTCAATGCGGAGTTGCTCATCGGACATGCGCTGCAGCGGAAGCGGATGCAACTCTACATGGAGTTCGAACGGCCGCTGGCGGAGGCGGAACTCGAACTCATCCGGCCACTGGTGCGCCGGCGTGCTCTGCATGAGCCGGTGCAGTATATTATCGGAGAGATGGAGTTTGCGGGAGTGAAACTAAAGGTCGATCGCCGGGCCTTGATTCCGCGCCCTGAGACGGAGCTGCTGGTGGAGAATGTAGTGACGGCGTGTGGCCCCAACGGCAATCCCGCGCGTATCCTGGACTTGGGCACAGGGTCGGGCGCGATCGCTCTGGCCCTGGCTCAGTCGTTCCCTAACGCGGTCGTTACGGCCACTGACGTGCAGGCCGACGCCTTGGTGCTGGCGCGAGAGAATGCCGAGCGTAACGGCCTGAGTGCCCGGGTGAACTTCGTGGAATCGAACTGGTTCGCGGCGCTTGCGATGGAGGAATACGACTTGATCGTATCCAACCCGCCCTACCTTTCGGCGGCAGAGACGGAGCAAACAAGTCCGGAGGTCCGTGGATTTGAGCCGCTATCAGCGCTGACCGCGGCGGACGAGGGCATGGCCGACTTAAAATGCATCCTTGCCGCGGCGCCCGCGTTCCTCGCTGCGGGTGGATTGCTCGCTCTTGAAACGGGAATCGCTCAGCGGGCGCCCCTGTTGGAGGCGGCGCGCGCTGCGGGATTTAGTGCCGTCGAAGTGAAGCGCGATTTCACCGATCGGGATCGATTCCTCCTCGCGCGCCGCTAAAGCCGGCTAGGGCTCAGCCGCCGGTCTTGGAGACCGCTGTCAACGGCGCACGGTTGCTCGCCCAAAGCTCCTTGTTGCGGCCAAGCGCGATGGCGTCGTTTACGACCCGCAAAGTTTCGCGGAGATGAACGTCGGCCTTCACGTAGGTCTCATTCTCTTCAAAGGCGCTTTCGAGTTCGTCGTCTTCGTCGGTGTCCTTTTTCGGCGCCTTGATGCGCGGAACGGGCGGCGGACCGAGGTAGAACGGTTTGAAGGAATAGTCACCCTTCGCGACGCGTTCCTTCTCGGCCTTCATCTCTTTGCGGAACGCATCGTCGGAGGCTTTTTGGCGCTTACGTTCGTCGAGGTTGATCGAGATCAGTTTTTGCTCCTGGCGATTCTTGAACCACTCGACGTTTTTCCGGAG
>JANPIT010000794.1:0-1819 GCA_031425115.1 Opitutaceae bacterium
AATGGACAAAATGTAAGGCCACGCGCTACGTCACGCCAGATACGGAATCGTCATCGGCCCTTCGGGCAGCACGGCGATCGGCGCATCGGCCCCGAGCCGTATCAGCTCCGCCCGCACGCGCTCCGCCAGGTCGTTCACCGGCTCCAGGTGCGCGCGCCGAATCTCCTCCGGCGCGATCTGACTGAATACCCCCACCCGCGCGCGGACCATGATCAACGCGAGCAACTGCACCTGCCACTGATCTTCGATCGGCGCGGGCGCGTGGTTGATCGTGTCGAGCATCGCCTGGGCCGATGGATGCGAGAACAGGAAACTCTTGAAACTGCCGTGGTCGGGAAAGCCGTCGCCGCACTCGGCCGCGGCGAGAATCAGCCCACCGTCGGCGACCACTTGAGCCGCCGCCGACATCCCTTTCACCGTTTGGTAAAGATTCTGATCGAGGGGAAAACCGCTGTTCGAGGTCACGACGATTGAGAATGGATTCGGACATGGCACCATCGCCGTCTGCTTGGCAAAGGCGCAGCCGGCGTCGTGCGCCGCGATGACTTCGCCGCAGAAAAACCCGGTGATCTCGCGCCGCCGATTCTGCGTCACGTTGATGAGACAATCCACCGGTAGCAGCGCGCCATTGGCCCGCACCTGCGCTTGAGTCGGGTTGCCCACGAGGACGCCCCAGGTGCTGCGCGCGTCGGCGATCACCTGGGCGCGGTGATAATGTTTGATCGATTCGAGATCGGCCACCGCGGGGAACACGCCTTTGTAGCCACCCGAAAAACCCGCCATGAAATGCGGTTCGATAAAGCCCATCACGATCCGGCGATCGGCTTCGACGTAGTCCCGGTTCATCCAGACCGGCCGCCCGTCCACCGTCGTGCCCGCACGCGCAAGCGTGGCGGGATCGCGCGAGTCGTGATTCACCACGCGGTATTTTTCGTAGACGGCATCGCCCACCATTTGCCGAAGTTCCGTGGGCGTGTTGGCCCGGTGCGAACCGGTGCCGTTGATAATGGTGAAATTCTCCGCCGGCACGTGATCCAGCTCGGCGAACAGCCACGGCAGCAGCCGTTCGCGGGGGAGCGGACGCGTGTGATCCGGAATCAGAATCGCCACCCGCTCGCGCGCTCGCACCGTCTCGCGCAACGGTCGCGTGCCATACGGGGCACCCATCGCCGCTCGAAAGCCCGCGGCCTCATCGGCGATACCGGGAACGAAGCGCGGCTCGACCACGGTGAGATTCTGCGCCGGGAGATCGAGGACGAGCTCACCACGGCCATATTGCAGAGCGACGCGACGGGTTTTCATTTCGAGGCAGTCTAGTTCTACTTTGTTCTACTGTCGGCGTATTTCAGCGAATCGCCGCGTTCCTCGCCGCCGCGCGCGCATCAGCAAGCACGACGGGCGAGGTGAACTTCATCGCGAGCCAGATCAACGCGGGCACGATAAGCAAATCGTCGAGTTGACCGAGCACAGGAATGAAATCGGGAATGATATCAAATGGGGTCACCGCATACACCAGCGCGAGGCCCAGTAGCCAGCGAGCGTGCCGCGGTGTGCGAGGGTCGCGCCACACGCTGCGCCACACGGCGAGCTCGGTTTTGAAACGGGCGAGCAGCTCTCGCATGGTCATAACCACACCTGCTTGAGCTCAGCCGTAATCATCGGGTCCATCATCCTACTGCACGCGCTCCTCCCACTTGACCGGCTGCTCCTCCCACGTCCACTCCGCGCCATGACGGAAAGCAGCAACGCGACCGAAGCGAGCAGGGCGGCAGGAATGCGGGACATAGTGAGGCGCGGGGTCGGCGACGCGCGAAAGCAA
>JANPIT010000795.1:0-12954 GCA_031425115.1 Opitutaceae bacterium
GAACCACCGGAGCCACTTCGCGGGGAAGATCGGTCTCGATGACATCGACGCCACGCGCCAGTAGCGCGCGGTATTTTTCTCGAAGGGGTTCCGCCGTGCTGACGCGGCCAGTGAGCAATTCGCGGTCGATGTTTCTCGAGCTACCCGCCATGGTGCTCGCACCGTTTTCCCGTATCTGTCGGCAGAGCTCGAGATCCGGCGTCTCTGTGTGTCCCACAAAAGCGATGACGTTGCTCCATCGCACTCCCGTGCGCGAAAATTCTTCGAACCGCTCGCGCGTGCCCAGCATCGCTTCCATCATGATCTCGGGGTTGAGCGCGTAGCACTCCTTCGCCTCGCTGGCGGTGTAGGCCAGCATCATGGCATACGCCTCGGCGCGGTGCGCCACAATCGCCCGCACCACTTCCTTCACCGGGACCTCTTTCTTGTCCAACATCAGAATGGTTTTCCCGCGCGCCCACGTCATTGCCTCGTCGAGCGTCGGGATCCGATGCTCGGTCAGCTTCCCCTCACGATCCTTCAGTTTCAGCTCGCGCAGCTCGGCAAGAGTGCGGTCCTTGATCGGACCGGTGCCGTTCGACGTGCGGTCGAGCGTGGGATCGTGCATCAACACGATCACACGGTCCTTGGTCGTGCGCAGATCGATTTCCAGCAGTGACCAGCCGTGCCGCACTGTCGCCTCGAAGGTCGCCATGCAGTTTTCCGGCAACCCCCGCCCCGCACCGCCGCGATGCGCACTGAGCAGCGGGAGCGGTTCGCCCGAGTGCTTGAATAGATCGCGCAACCCCTGCGGCGTCTGCGCATCGAGGTAGAAACCCTTTTCCGCCGCCGACGCGGTCGGGGCTGCTTGCTGAGCCGCAGCGAACCCGACGCAGCCGAGAGAAATAACGAGGGCGAACGCAGTGGAGAATTTCATAGAATGGGGAGAGCTCGGTGAAAACGGTGATCGCTCTCACGGGCCGCGGCAATGGCGGCTCTTCGTCTCAACCACCCTTTTTCCCGAGTCCGCCCGAAGCTTTCCGTGGAAACTGCGTCACATCAATCGGACCGCGCGCGGAGTGCAGCGTGAACCCACTCGAGGACGATTGCTGTTGGCCAAATCCGTGGAGGTCGTGCCCGGTGGTATCGTAGGTCTCGATCTTTCCGGCGCGCTCCAACACGAGCGCATTGTCGCGCGGAAAATAGGCGTAGCGGAAATCGTTCTGCCCACCGGTCGCAGCGGGCGAGGTAAACTCGGCCGGCCACCAGGACGACGATGCGGCGCGCCCCGAAGGAGATTCGGACGGCGCCGACGCAGGTGAACCGGCCCCGAGAGTGGGCACCAAGGCTTCGCACAGCGCGCCTACCTTGGCCTTGAGCGCGTCGTTAAACATATCGCCGACCATGATCATTCCGCTCGCCATCCACTGTCCCTGGCCGCCCAGATCAGGATGATTGAATTGCGCCATCCGGCCGCCACCCCGCGTCAACGCCGCATGCAACTCCGCGACGGCCGCCTCAGACACGCCATGCTTTTTCGCCAACTCTCGAAACAGGGAGGCGTTCGTTGTGTCGGACTTTGCGAAAGGAGTTTTGTCAGTGGTCATCCCGCTAAAGAACGCTCGCCCTCCGCTGCGTTCCCGCGCGCAGCTTCATTTCGCGATCGCGCTGGGCTCTTCGTTGAGCTGGGTGCCGCCGACCGTCGGGACCATCCCGCTCGCTCAGAACGTCAGCGCCGTCGTCACGCTGATCTGCCGCGGTGACACGCGCAGAAACTCGTAAGGCCGGCCCGCATAATCCGAACGCGCCACCTCGAGTTCGTCGTAGTTAAACACGTTGCGCACGTTGAGCTGCACGCGCCAGCCGAGCTTGTGATTCGCGACCGTAAACGGCCGGCGATACGCCGCCACCAAGTCGACGAAGGTCTGGCTGCGCGCATTGCGATGCAGCACGCGCGTATCCACCACCGGCGTGGTCAGGCCCGGCACCAGCTGGCCGCCATTACCGGTGTTGCCGCGGCCCCACCAGCGCACGCCGCCGCCGAGGCTCAGGCCTTTGCGCCAGCCGCTCTCGAAGCGATAATTGGTAAACGCATTGGCACGCCACTCGCGCTGGCGAAAACGCTGCGTGCCCGTCGCCAGCTCGAGCGATGTGATCTCAGTGAGAATCGATTGATTATAGTATTGCTGGATCGTGCGCGCGTCGGAACTCGAGACCGCGACCTTGTCCCAGCCGAGACCTCCGGCGTCGCGCCACACCGGCAGGCGCTGGTTGATCCACTCGATCCACGCCTTGCTGCGCGAGACGACGACATTGTTCTGCTGGCCCGCGGTGAAACGGAGATCCCACTGCCGGGTGAGATTCGCGACCAACACCGCATCGA
Organism: Opitutaceae bacterium; assembly: GCA_031425115.1. Taxonomy (GTDB): domain Bacteria; phylum Verrucomicrobiota; class Verrucomicrobiia; order Opitutales; family Opitutaceae; genus ER46. Next base: position 2,363 of record JANPIT010000795.1, read on the forward strand.
GGCCCTCCGTGCTTTTCTCAGACACGGAGCGATACACGCTCACGGGATTCGCGATCGGATCGAAGGTTGAGGCGGCCACGGCACCGATGCCCGGCGGCCGGTCATCGCCCCTGAGACGATTCTCGATCACCGCGCCCATGTCGCGCAGGCCTTGGAACGGATTCGACCAGAAATCCGTCTGGTTGTCCTCATAGGCGTTCAAGCGGAGCGACACCCGGTCGCCCAGCAGCGAGAAACGCACCCCGTAGTCGAAGCCGTTGCTGGAAACGCCGGGCAACTGTGCGCCGAACGGATCGAGCTTCCCGGGCGGCAGCGAGGTGTTTTCCGAGATATTATAGAAGAGCGACACCCAGCGCACCGGATGCGCAACGATGCCGTAGGTGCGCATCACGGTGACCGCGTGCGCCTCAGGCTTGGTGCCGAAGCGCGCCGCCTCGAAGCCGCGATAAAGCCCGGCACGATCGCCGGGCGTCCGGTAATCCCGCCGCTCGAGGTCCGCAGGCACGAGCGCGTAGGTCTTCACATCGTCGCGCCGCAGACCGACGAAACCCACGACCCGCTCCTTGAGCAGATAACTCTGCCAACCGATCATCTGCGACGAGTCCGTGAGCTTGGCTCCGACGGGCACGTAGAAATGGCCTTCGGGGTTGTTGAACAAGGCAGCCTGATACGCCGTGCCCGTGGTCGCGTCGGAGAGCGCCCAGGGTCCGAAGAGCCCGGTGCCTGGCACGGCGCCCGCCTGCCGGTTGCCGCGGTCATTGGCATCGGACGGTGAATCGAGATAGTAACGCGCCCGCAGCAGGCGGCTGTTGTTGAGCTTGTCACCCGTGGTGAACGGCGTGTCGCCGACGACGAGGCCGCGGTCTTCCTGCGAGCGGCTGATATCCTGGCGTTGGGCTCCGAGCAGCGCGAAGCGATGGCGGCCGAGCCAGCCGCGGGCGGCACCCAGCTTCTTCGCTGAGTCGAACTCGTAGGCGGCGGTGAGCCGGATCTCCTTCGTTTCGTCGAAGCTGCGCGCGCCGTGCGGAAACGCCTCGATATAGAGCCGGCCGACATTCGGGTTTGGCGTCGTCACGGGGCGCGCGACGGTGCCACCGGGGAGGAAACGATTGGGATCGGCCCGGATCTCAATCGACTCGCCATTATCAAACGCGCCGCCGCCGCGCTCGTTGCGCCGCTCGAGATTGCCGGCGAGCTCGAGATGGAAATCAGGCGTGAAACGATGCTCGACGAACGCCCGGAAGATGCGCCCATCGACTTCGTTTCGCCGGGCGCGCACGCGCGGGTCCGTGTCGACAGGAAAGATCGCGTTGTTGAGCAGCGAACCGCGACGGGGATCGAGGATGCCGGGCACTTGGTGCGGCCCGAGCGTGAGCGCCGTGCCCGCCCACGCGACCGTCGAGGGCGAGTCGGTGCCGTAGACGATTGTGCGGAGCGCATTCGTGTTGCGCGAGAAGAGCGGATTGGTGGCGGCGATCGCGGCGTTGCCCGTCGAGTTGTCGAAGAGCGGCCGGCCGGCGGTAACCCAAGGGGTCACGAAATCGTAGGACACGTAATTCGTGGCGCCCTGAATCGTCTGGTCGACGTTCTCGTAGCTAAGTCGCACGGTCGTCGATCGGAACGGCTGAAACGTGAGCGCACCATAAAGCCGCTGCTGGCGGTTGCGGCCGCCCTCCGTGAACTGGCGGTCATCGCCCTCGAGCCCGACGATCCGCACGGCGAGCCGGCCGGGCAGGATTTGGCGATTCACATCGAGGATCGCGCGGGTGGACTCCCACGAATCCGCGCGCAATTCCACCGACCCAAAATTCCGGAAGTGCGCGCGCTTCGTCGCGGTGTCGAGCACGCCGCCCGCGTTGCCCAGACCGAAGAGAATCGATTGGGCTCCGTAGGCCAGATTGAGCCGCTCCACATTATAGAAGTCGGTGGGGAGATTGGTGGGGAAAAAATCCGACGACACCGTCGCCTGATCCATGCCCCGGGCGCGGCCTTCCGTGCGGCTGGAGCCGACCGCGATCCCATCGTTGGGTCCAATGTTTTGGTCGTTGGGCGCGCCGAAGTTGGAAGAGTAGACGACGGCGTCGGCGATGTTGCGCGCGCCAATATCCGCGAGAAATTCCGGCGTGAGCACATCGATCTGCGATGCGATGTCTTTCAGCTCAGTCTTCATGCGGCTGCCCGCGAGCGAACTGGTGGCGACGTAGCCCACCTCCTCCGTGGTGCTGATGACAAACGGCGAAAGCGTTACCACGTCTTGCTGAGTGGGCGAAGCCGCGGGCGGCGGGGTCGGCGCAGGCTGCGCCGCGGCGAGCGACGTTCCGGCCCACGCGAGCGCAAGGCGGCCGAGTGAACGTCCGGGAAGCAGATGAGAAAATGAAAGGAACGGCTTCATGGGTAAGGGTGCGGAGGAACGTTACGGGACGCAGCACCAAACGAGATTTGGGCGACGACGCGCACACGGAGGTCCGTCAGGGGTTGAGGTTGAGCGAGCTTGGTCGGCGCGCCCCGTGACGGGAAGCGCGCGGCACACACATTCGCCTGATGTTTCCACACCTGGGAGCGAACAATTACCCAGCCAAACGCTTCCTGCGCCCGAGTGCTCCGCGCTCGCCTCGCCGCCCGGCACGCCCTCAACTTTCCGCCCACTCGCCTACTCCCATGCTCCCCTCTCGTCGTCGCTTCCTCGCAACCCTCGCCACGATCACGATCGCGCCCCGCCTCTTCTCGGCACGCGAGCCGGAGCCCATCATCATTGGTGAAGGCAGGTATCGCTACCGGTTCAACGATCGCTGGGCGAAACTCCCCGCGCAGATTCAGTGGGGGCTCACCCACGGCGTGGTGGTCGATCGGAATCGCCACGTCCACGTCTTCCATACCTCGCGGAAGGAATCGGCCAGCCAGGACTGCGTCGTGGTCTTCGACCCGCAGGGGAATTTCGTGCGCTCCTGGGGCGCCCAGTTTGTCGGCGGGGCACACGGCTTCGACCTGATCGTCGAGGACGGCCGCGAGGTTCTCTACATCACGGATATGCAGCGCGGACTCTTCAAGCTGACGCTCGACGGCAAGCTCCTCTGGCACGTGGAGAAACCGGAGTGGTATAAGGATCACGCGGACCTCAAATACCGTCCGTCGAATGTCGCCGTCGCCCCGAACGGCGATGTCTATCTCTCCGACGGCTACGGCTCGTATTACATTCATCACTACACGCGCGAGGGTCGCTACGTCCGCACCTTCGGCGGTCCCGGCGAGGACGCCGGCCGCACCCAGCATCCGCACGGGCTGTTCGTCGATCACCGGGGCAGCGAGCCCCTGTTGGTCATAGGCGAAAACGATCCCAAGGGCGAGAAGCCCGGCCGTCTGCAGGCGCTCAGCCTAGACGGCGCGCACCGTCGCTTCCTGCCCACGCCGGTCCGCTCGCCCCGTCATTTTGATCAACAGGGTAAACTCGCCGTGATCCCCGACCTCGACGCGCGCGTCACCCTTATCGACGAAAACTACCAGACGGTTGCTAACTTGGGCGATGGCTGGACGACGAAGGCCGAGGTGCGTGCGCTCCGCACCAAAACCCCCGATCACTTCACGCCCGGCAAATTCGTGTGCCCGCACGATGCGGCCTTCGATCAGGACGGCAGCGTTTTCGTGGCCGAGTGGGTGGCGTATGGCCGGTTGGTGAAACTGGAAAAGCTCGCGGGGGCGTAACTGCGATTTCGATACAGGAATCCCGGCAAGAGCTGACGTGGTCTGCAGGCAAGCCCATGGCCGGAACTTCTGCCGTGCCTTCCGTGTGTTCCGCGGGCAACTTCGGCGACTCGTTCCCTCGAGCCGTTGCCATGCCTCTCCTCGCCCTGCCCGCCGACTACGCCCGCATCCAGCGCGTGCATACGTTTCACGAACTGGTCACGACGCCGTTGGCCCACGAGGTGAACGCCCTCTGCTGGGAACGCGAGTTACCCCACGGTTTCAGCGAAGTCGTGGCCGCGCTCGGCGACGGTGAGGGCATCGTCACGCTCGACGATGCGTGCCTCCAGGCGCTGGCCGTTAGCGCGGCGGGCCGCGATGCGATCGATTTCATGCTCGAAGACCACCGGCGGCTGCGGGAACACGAACTCGATCCGGTGCTCAACTGCATCCACGCCTACCCGCGCGACGATGAGCCGGGGCCTGTGGTGACCGATGTGTTCTCCTTCCACGCGGACAGCGCGCCCATTCCCGCGGCCACCTGGCTCTGCACTTACCACGGCCCGCCGAGCGAGGGCCTGCGCAACGACGAAGCGCAAAAGCGCGTCGATATCCCCGCCACCCGCGCGGAGCTCCTTCGCGCCTATGGCGGCGCCGACGACGCTGAGTTCCGCCACTACCTCAACGAGCACTGCTACGACCTCCACTACGCCCCCACGGCGGGCGCGAACCCATTTTCCTTTGGCCTCGGTCACCTCTGGCGAATCGCCGTCGACTATCCCGGAAGCCCGGTGCCGCCGTGTATCCACCGCGCCCCCACTACTCTTCCGGGCCAGCCGCCCCGGCTGCTGCTGATCAGTTGAAGGGGGAAAGCCCGAAACTTTGATCGCTGCCGCGCGAGCCTCCGCCCCGCCGCACGGGTCAAGAAGACGCTCATCCCCACCGTGACCCCTCCTCTCCGGCCGCCTGCGGCGCACTCCCCTTGGATCCTGGGCTTTATTGTTGGCACGCTCGTGGTCGCCGTTGCGGCCATGGGCGCGCTTCACCTGGTGCAGTCGGAACTCGATCCGATCGCAGAGCCAGTGAGTTTTTATGTGCACGGGAAGCAGGGCTGGCTGCTTCCGACCGCGCTCGTCGCCTTCGGGCTGGCCGGAATTGCGCTCGCGTGGGCGGTGCCCGCGCCGGGCTGGGGTCGACGCGCCTTGGTGAGCTTTAGCCTCGGTCTCATCGTGGCGGGCGCGATTCCATCGGACCAATGGTTTCCCTGGGAAAAAGATCCTACCGCGGCCGGGCTCGTGCACAGCGCACTCGGTCTCGTCGCGCCGGCTCTTCTATTGATCCCGATGATAGCCTGGTCGCGGAGACCGTGCGCCACGTCGCCCGCCACGGGCTCCCTGGTGCTGGCGGTCGCCTACGCCGGGGCGCTCCTCGTTTGCAGTGGCTGCCTGGTGATCGGTTTCGCCGGGGATCGATCGCCGCCCTACATCGGGCTGGCCGAACGCTACCTCGCGTGCGTCGCGGTGGCGTGGTTTGGCGTCACCACGTGGCGGATACGGAGCCGTCGCGCCTGAATCGCGTTTGCGCCACCACCGCCGCGATAGCCCGGCGCCCGATTCGCCGCTACTACGCCGGGTTCAGCGGCTCGTCCCGTGGCTCCACCACAATGGTGAAATGAAAGGTGGATCCGCGCCCTGGTTCGCTTTCCGCCCACATCGTGCCGCCCATCAGCTCCGCCAGCCGTTTGCTGATCGCGAGCCCGAGGCCCGTGCCTCCGACGCGCCGGGTCGATGCATCGACGGCGGAGAACGTTTTGAAGAGTCGCTCCAACTGCGCCTCGGTCACGCCGATGCCGGTATCGCGGACCGCAAACTTCAGCCGCTGGCGCCCGGTGGTCGCATCCAACGCCTCGGCGGTCAGGTTTACCCGCACCTCGCCGGCGGGCGTGAACTTGATCGCGTTGTTGAGCAGGTTGACGAGGATCTGGCGCAGGCGTTTTTCGTCGCTGACGGCCCGGTGCGGCACGCGGCTCGCTACCGTTGCTTCGAGCTTCAATTGTTTTTCGCGGGCGCGATCCGCGAGCAACCCGAGCGCGCGGTTCACCGACTCGCGGAGATCAAAGGGCGCGAGCGCGAGCTCGATCTGGCCCGCTTCGATCTTCGAGTAATCGAGGATATCGTCGATGATCACCTGGAGCGCTTCGCTGGAATCCTCGAGCGCGCGCACATGCTGCGCCTGAACGGGCGCGAGCGCGGTCTCGCGCAGGAGCGCAGTCGTGCCCACGACGTCGTTCGTCGGCGCGCGAATCTCGTCGAGCATCGTGGTCAGAAATTCCGACTTCAACCGCGAGTCTTCCACCGCGCGGTCGCGGGCCGTCGCAAGGTTCGCCTCGAGCCGCTTGCGCTCGGTGATGTCCTCGGCCTGTGCCACGGCGTGCAAGGGCGCGCCCAGCGTATCGCGCACCAGCGATACGGTCACGCGCGCCCACACCGTGTGTCCTTCCCGGTGGATGTAGCGCTTCTCGATCTGGTAGTAACGACGCCGGCCCTCGATCAACTCCTGCCACAACGCCAGGTCGGCCGCGAGATCCGCGGGATGTGTGATGTCCTCCACTTTTTTCTGCAGCAGCTTGGCGTCGGAAAAACCCATGATCTCACAGAGCGCGGGATTGACGCGGAGCAGGCGGCCGTCGAGGGCCACAAGCGCCATGCCGATCCCCGCGAATTCGAACGCGTGGCGCAGCCGTTCTTCACTGGCGGCCAGCTCGGCCGTGCGCGCCGTCGCGATCGCATGGGCGCGGCGCCCGACCGATTGCAGGCTCGCGACCAGCCCGGCGAGGAGGAGGGTCGCGAAGCCCAGACTGCCGGCCACCCACGCGGCCGGAGCTTTCTCGGCGACGGGAAAGGCGGGCCCGCGCCGCCAGCCGAGTTGAAAGGGCTGCCCGGCCAGCGTGAGCTCGGTGATCCGCTCGAATCCAGGCAAGGCTCCGCCGCCCTTGCCGTCGGACGCGTAGAGCAATCGTTCCGGATTCAGCCCCCCCGCCTCGAAGAAATGCAATTGCAGCGTGTCTCCCAGCAAACCCAGGACCCCATCGAGAAAGACATCGGGGAAAACTTGCGCATAGATCCAACCAAGGTGCGCCGCCCGCCGCTCCGCCACGGTGTCGAGCGGAGCGGCTTTGCGATAGAGCGGTATATAGAGCAGCAGCCCCGCCCGCCGCTGCGTGTCGCGCGAGTTGGGAATGCGCTGGTTGATTTGCGGGCGGCCCGAATCGCGCGCGAGCTCAGCCGCGCGTCGTCGACTTGGTTCGGTCGCGATGTTGCGACCCACCGGCGCGCGATCCGCGGCGCTGCCCTCGACGAACGTGATGAGGTAGTTGAGGCCATCCGCCGATTCTTCGCGTGTGGCGGGAAACGGCACGATGCTCGGTGCAGGCTCCCCCGCAACCTGCACGCGTGCCTTCCACTCGTCGACGCGATCCGGCGCGACCGCCAGGATAACACCGAGACCGTTGATGCCCGGGTAGCGTTGCCGCAGTTGGAGCGATTGCGCGTAGGCCCGCCAGGCTTCGCGATCGATGGACTTGGACGTCATGAAGAAACCCGCCCCACCGTGGAGGGCATCAACGTAGTGACTCATCCGCACACCGATGGCCGCGTTGGCCTCAACGATGCGTTCGTTGAAAAAAGCCTCATCGCGGCGGACGGCCGCGCCCTGCAAGAAAAGATACATCCAGCTGCTGAAGATTCCGCCCACTACCACCACCATCGCAGGCAACGCCCACCATGCGAACCCGCGCGCCGTGCCCGACGGAGCGCCGGATGGCACAGACTGCGCGCCGGGATCGGGGCGTTCCGGTGGGCTTGAACTCATGGGAACGCGGAGCAAAACTACAAATTCGCGGGAAGCTACCACGAAGTGGAAACGCGAGCACGAGACACCGCTACGCTTTGCGACTTACCGCAAAGTGCACGGCTGGCACGGATACGGGCACCCCATGCGGCGGTCGGATCCCATGCCGCACCTCACCCCTGGGGCAAGGCTACGCGATACGGTCCGCGCAGCGTCGCCAACTGGCGCGGCTCACCGCCTTGCCGCACCACGATCTTTCCGGCGCGCTCGAGCCGCTGCAACGTCGGGCGCAAGGCGCGTTGCGTGGTGCCGAGCCGGCGCGCCAACTGGCCCGGGCAAGCGGTCGCACCGGGCTGGAGCCCTTTCAAATTTTCGAGAATTGCTGCGGCGGAAGCCATCGGTGTCAGCCCATCCTATCCGCTTCACGCGCCGGCGCCAACCGCAGCGCGCTGTGGCGCGACCGCGGCGACTTTCTCCCGAAACATCCGCCGAAGCTGCAGGGCGTTCTTGATGGCGGGGCTCTCCCGGTCGTTGTTGAAATAAACCCACGCCTCCTCCGCACCCGAAGTGCGGATACGCTCGACCTACGTCGCCAGTTCCCGTTTGGACACCACCGAACAGCAGAAGTGAGGCGACGCGGCGCACTCCACGCGTGAGCCCTCCATCACCGCCCCGGGCTCCGCTGCCTACTTCTCCAGCGCGCGCACCGCTTCGGCGGGGAGTTCGACGGTGGTCACACCGTGACCCGTGATACGCGTGCTCCACTGCTGGACCGACCACGCCACGGTCTTCGTGCGCGCGTTGGGAAACCCGATCGCGAGCACTACGTGATACTCCGCAAGCCCGGCCTCGTTGAGCTTGAAAATAGCCGTGCCCTGCACTTCCGGCGCGCGCTTGGCCTGCGGGTCTCCCCAAAGTCGCTCGATCGCGCCCTCGCGCAGTTCGGCGAGGATCAGACCTTGAACCTCGCGGAACGATTTGAGGTCCGCGCTGAAATCCAGGAGCTCCTCCGCCAGTGGACGCAACGCCGTCGCTTTGAGCGCCTCACCCAGCACGCGCGAAAGGCGCAGTTGCTTGCCATCGAACTCCACGCTCCGGTCACCGCCCGGCACCTGTTTGATTTCACTGCGTCGCAGCCACCCACTCGGCGTGAGCGCCACGGCATCACCATAGCGGAAGCCCGCGGTGATACGCGCGGCGAATTCCCGCGTGGGCTCCAGCCTGATCTCGGTGAACCCCGCCGGATCGCTTCGACCCCGCGTCGCCACGGGCGCGTTTGCATCCAGGCGCGGCTCGGCCGTTTCGCCTTTGAAACGCTGCCGCACCGTCGTTTCCCAGCGATAGCTCGTGCGCGCGAGCGCACTCACTGCTGCGCGCACATCGGCTTCCGGATCTGCCAGTGCGACTCCCGGCGCCAGACTCGCTCCCAGCCAAAGACATCGCACGAAGAAGCTCACGAGCCGGGTCCGCACGAGCGGGAAAATATAACGGCGCGGCGGCGTCATATCCCAATCGGAGACAAAGCCCGGGGGTATTTCGCAGTGATTGTGATCAAGGTGAGCAATAGTAGAGCAGATGCACCGCGGTGGACGGCAGCTTTTTCATCCTCAGACGAAACGCAAAATCGAGTAAACGAAATCACACCTCATGTCTGCGGGAGCATGCGCGAAATACCGAGCTGCAATCCGCGCAACTCCGCCAGCCCGCGCATCCGCCCTGTAATGGGATATCCGGGACACGTTGGCGCGGCGCGTTTGAAATCATCGAGCATCATATGTCCATGATCAGGCCGTAGCGCCACGCGCCAATCGCGCCGCCCGGCCTTCCGCCGCGCCGCCTGTTCCTCCAACAACGCGCGCACCACCGCCGGCATATCGACACTCCCCTCCAGGTGATTCGCCTCGTAGAACACCCCGTCCGCCTCGCGTTGCACGCTGCGCAGATGCACTGCGTGGATCCGCCCACCGAGCCGGCGCACGATGCCCGCGAGATCGTTATCCGCCCGCGCACTCAACGATCCCGTGCAATAGCACAATCCGTTTGCGGGCGACTCGACCATCGCGGTCACCGCGCGCAGGTCCGCTTCGGTGGATACGATGCGCGGCAGCCCAAGCACAGGGAACGGCGGATCGTCCGGGTGAATCGCGAGGCGCACGCCCGCCTTTTCCGCCGCCGGGACCACCACCGCGAGAAACAGCCGCAGGTGCTCGCGCAGCATCGCGGCATCGATCGCCGCATAAAGCGCGAGCATCGCGCGGAAGTCCGCGACCGTCAGCCCGAGTCGCACGCCGGGAAAAAGATCGAGCGTCTGCTGCGTGAACGCCTCGCGCTCCGCCGCCGATTGCGACGCCCAGAACCGCTTCGCCTCCGCGCGCAGCGCACTGCTCCAATCGCGCTCCGCCCCGGGCCGCTCCAGCGCAAACAGATCGAAGGCCGCAAATTTCTTCGGATCGTAGAGCAGCGCCTCACTGCCATCCGGCAGCCGATGCCGCAGGTCCGTGCGCACCCAGTCCATCACCGGCATGAAATTGTAGACGACGACCTCGATCCCCGCCGCGCCCAACCGCTCGAGCGTCACGCAGTAGTTTTCAATGCAACGCGCGAAATCTCCCGTGCGCGTCTTGATCGACTCGTGCACCGGAACCGATTCCACCACGCGCCAGTCCAGGCCCGCCGCCGCGATCTCTGCCCGCCGCTGAGCGATCGCCGCCGCCGGCCACGCCTCGCCGTAGGGGATCTCATGCAACGAAGTAAAGATGGCGGTGGCACCGGTCTGCCGGATCTCACCGAGCGTGACCGTGTCGCCCGGCCCAAACCATCGCATCGCCTCGTCCATCAAGTTCTCCATGGAAGCGCGAGTTGAAGCGAAATCCACGCTTGCTCAACGCTGCAAGTTGTCGGCGAATTAAACCCAACCGTTCCGGCCGCACCCTCGCGGCCCCGCTTCCCGTCGGCGCCTGACCCGCCGACCCGAGCTTTAACCAACTGACCGTTCCTCGCCATGACACCCCTGCTCCACTCCTCGTTGCCCTCGTTCGTCGGCCGGTTATTCGGCCTGGCCGCTC
>JANPIT010000796.1:0-4061 GCA_031425115.1 Opitutaceae bacterium
CCGACTGGTTCGCGATTGGCTACGGCGGGATGTTTACGGTCCCGCCGGGAGGGGCGACGCTTTACGTCGCGGTGAACGATTCTGTCAGCACCGACAATCACGGTAGCTACGCGCTCTCGGTTTCGAGCATTCCATCGGCGACCGTCTCGGTCCCGCTCACGACGGTCGACACGGGAAAGATCAGCGTCGGCACGTTCGCGGCGGGCACCGTGCTGCATATCGCGGCGACCGGCTCGGGCGAGATCGCACCCGGAGCATGGACCTCGAAGCCAGACGGCTCGCTCGTTTCCGCGGCGTCCGGGGCATTCACGTTTGCTAACGTCGGCGCGTCCTACCCAAACGTGTCCAGCATTCCCGCCGGCAATGGCATCAACAACTTCCCGGGCGGCGGGGCTAACTACGATCACAACGGCACCGGCTTTCCCTTCGCCGGTAAGCAGACCACGGATACGACCGACCCTGCGGCGATTCGCTACGGAGCGCTCGTCGGCACCTACGCTTCGGCCCCGACGCGTAATGACTGGTTCCTGATCGGCAACGGCGGCACCTTCACGGTGCCGGCCGGCGGCGGCACGCTCTACGTGGCGGTGAACGAAACCTTCGCGTCCAACAACACGGGCAGCTACAGTGTCTCCGTCGTGTTTCCGGCGGCGAATAACAATTTCGCCGGCCGCACCGCGCTCTCAGGCACGAGTGCTTCCGTGAGCGGCACCAACGCGGGTGGCTCCAAGGAAAGCGGCGAACCAAGCCACGCGGGCAACACCGGCGGGGCGTCGAGCTGGTGGACGTGGACGGCGCCGAAGACCGGCATTGTCAGCGTCAGCACCATCGGCAGCAACTTCGACACGCTGCTGAGCGTTTACACCGGCACCGCGGTCGGCTCGCTCACGACGGTCGCGAGCGACAACAACTCGGGTCCGAGCAACACGAGCAAGCTCACCTTCAACGCGACGGCGGGCACGGCCTACCAGATCGCCGTCGACGGCTCGGCCGGCGCGACGGGCAGCATCACGCTCAACGTCGGCTACGCCTATTATTTCACCACGCTCGCGGGCTTCGCCGGAACTAGCGGGAGCGCCAACGGCACCGGCAGCAGCGCTCGATTCCTCGGGCCCAATGACGTGGTGGTCGACGCCAGCGGCATCGCCTACGTGGGCGAGAACGGCAACCACACGATTCGCAAAGTCACCGCGGCGGGCGTGGTGACGACGCTGGCTGGCACCGCGGGCTTGTTCGGCACGGCGGATGCCAGTGGCGCCGATGCGCGCTTCAAACAGCCGCTCGGCCTTGCGCTGGACAGCACCGGTAACCTGCTCGTGGCCGACTACGAGAATCACGCAATTCGCAAAGTGACGTCGGCCGGCGTCGTCACAACTTTCGCCGGTCTGCTAGGCACGAGCGGCACCACCAATGCCACCGGCACCGCCGCGCGTTTCAACTTCCCCGTCGGCCTCGCCGTCGATAGCAGCGGCAATGTTTTTGTCGCCGATGCAGCCAACCACGTGATTCGCAAGATTACTTCCGGCGGGGCGGTCACGACGTTCGCCGGCACGATGGGAACCTCGGGCAGTGCGGACGGCACGGGCACCGCGGCAAAGTTTAACAACCCCTATCGCGTCGCGATTGACGCGAGCGGCAACCTGATCGTCGCCGACACCTTCAACCACACTATCCGCAAGATCACCTCAACCGGCGTGGTGACGACGCTGGCAGGCACCGCGGGTGTTGCGGGTGTGTTCGATGGCTTGGGCACCGCGGCGAAGTTCAACAAGCCTTACGGCGTAGCCTTTGATCCGAGCGGCAACGTCTTTGTCGCCGATTATGTCGGCCACACGGTGCGGATGATCACTCCAGCCGGCGTTGTTACCACGGTAGCCGGCGTCGCGGACATCACGGGCTCGGCCGATGGCACCGGCAGCACGGCGCGCTTTAATGGGCCGACCGGCGTCGCGCGAGATGCGAGCGGCAATCTGTTCATCGCCGATTTCGCCAACCAGACGATCCGCAAAGGCGTGCCCGCCTACGCGCCCGAGGTCACATCCGTTTCTCCCGCCGCGTTTGCCGCAGGTGCCAACGTCACGATCACCGGCGCAAACTTTACCGCGGCCACCGGCGTGACCTTCAACGGCGTGGCCGCGACCTCGTTCACCGTCGTTTCTCCCACGTCGATCACGGCCACAGCGCCCGCGGGCGTCACCGCCGGCAATGTGGCGGTAACCGGTCCCGGCGGCACGGGCACGGTGACCGCAACCTACGCCGTCGTGGGCGCCGCTAGCAGCACGTTTGCCGCCGGTGCGGAGGGCTGGAGCGTCACCAGCTTCACCGATCTTTCCACCAATAATTACGCGGTGACGGGCACGTTTGCAGTGACTCACGTGCCTGCCGGCGGCAATCCCGGCGGCTACGTTTCTTCCGACGATCCCGATGGCGGCTATTTCGCGTTTTCCGCCCCCGCCGCGTTCCTGGGCAACCAGGCCGCGGTTCTCGGCGGCACTCTCTCCTACGATCTTTCCCACCCGGTTGGCGCGGTCGACCTCCAGGGCGCCGATGTGATCGCCGTGGGCGGCGGCCAGCGGCTCGTGTGGAAGGCCAGCCCCGCGCTCGTCCCGTCTTCGGGGTGGCTCACTGTCACCGTGCCGCTCAAGCCCGATGCGCGGTGGCGGATCGGCTCGACCGATGGGCCGCCGGCGTCGGCCGCCGATTTCCAGCACGTATTCGCCAACCTCACCGGGCTCCACTTCCGCGGCGAGTATACCAACGGTTCCGAGACCAGTGGGCTGGACAACGTGAGCCTGTCCTTCCCGGCCGCGAGCGCGCCGGTGATCGGCGGCCTCGCGCCGTCCGCGGTGGCGGCCGGCACCACCGTTTTCTTCTACGGCTCGGGCTTCACCGGCGCCACGGCCGTGAGCTTCAACGGCATCGCGGCCACGTCGTTCACCGTCGCTTCCAATTTGGTGATGAGCGCAGTCGTGCCGGCCGGCGTCACCGCAGGCACTGTGAGCGTCACCGGCCCCGCTGGCGCGAGCACGGCGAGCTACGTGCTCGGCGCCGCCAGCAGCACTTTCGCGGCCGGCGCGGAGGGCTGGAGCGTCACCAGCTTCACCGAGCTTCTCACCAACAACTACGCGGTTATGGGCACGTTTGCGGTGACCCATGTGCCCGTCGGCGGCAATCCCGGCGGCTACGTTTCCTCCGAGGATCCCGACAACGGCTACTTTACCTTCACCGCGCCAGCGGCGTTTTTGGGCAACAAGTTCGCGGTTCTCGGCGGCACGCTCGCCTACGATTTGTTTCATCCGGTCGGCGCCATCAACTTCCAGGCGGCCGACGTCATCGCCATCGGCAACGGCATGCGGCTGGTCTGGAAGGGCAATCCGTCGCTCGCCCCGTCCGCCGCCTGGCTCGCCGTCACCGTGCCGCTCCGGCCCGATGCGCAGTGGCGCGTCAGCTCAACCGATGGCGCGCTCGCCACCGCCGCCGATTTCCAGAACGTGTTCGGTAACCTCACCGGCCTCCACTTGCGCGGCGAATACACCGACGGCGCCGAGACGACCGGTCTCGACAACGTCGTGCTCCGCCTCGCGGCCCCGGGCTTGCCCGCGATCGGTAGCATTTCGCCATCGGCAGTCATCGTCGGCACGACCGTCACGCTCACCGGCAGCGGCTTCACGGGCGCGACGGCGGTCAGCTTCAACGGCACCGCCGCCTCATCGTTCACCGTGGTCTCCGATCTGACAATTTCCGCTGTCGTTCCGGCCGGCGCGAGCTCGGGCAACATCACCGTGACCTCTTCCGGCGGCACGAGCACGAACTCGGTGGCCTTTACCGTCGTTACGCCCGCCGCGCCCACCGCCAACGACCGTTTCGATCCCGGCGCCAACGGCACCATCTACGCCACCCTCGTCCAGCCCGACGGGAAAATCATCATCGGCGGCGATTTCACCACGCTCACGCCGAACCTTTCCGGGACCGCCACCACCGCCACGCGCATCGCCCGGCTCAACCGCGACGGCAGCATCGATTCCACGTTCACCGCCTCGGCCGACCAACCCGTTTACTCG
>JANPIT010000797.1:0-2377 GCA_031425115.1 Opitutaceae bacterium
CCAGATGCAAATTCAGTTCTAACCCAGTCTCCTCCCTCACGCCCATTCTGCACGCACCGGAAGATTCCGTTGAATAATCGCACTCCGGCCGAGCGTCGATCCCCCGGTTGGTTCGCCGCTCCGCCCAGAATAAGAAATAAAACTATCACCGTCATGAAGCTCTCGCTCCTCGTTCTTACCGCTCTTGCCGCCACGACCCTCGCGTCCGCGCAGAAGCTCGTCATCAAAGGCTCCGACACCCTCGGAGCTAAACTCGTCCCTCAGCTCGCTGAAGAATACAAGGCGAAGCACCCGGGTGTCTCTTTTGAAATCGCCGCGGAAGGCTCGACCACCGGCATCGCTGCCGTGATCGATGGCACCGCGCAGATCGGGATGAGCTCGCGTCGGGCGAAGGCCACCGAGATGTCGGCGGCCACCGCCAAAGGCGTCACGCTCAAGCCCATCATCGTCGCGCACGATGGCATCGGCATTATCGTAAACTCCGCGAACCCGATCGCGAAACTGACGAAGCGTCAGGTCGAGCAGATCTTCGCGGGTGATGTCACCGACTGGTCGGCCGTCGGCGGCAAGGCCGGCAAGATTTCGATCTACACCCGCAACACCTCATCGGGCACGTATTCGGATTTCCGCGGGCTCGCGATGGCCAACCGCGATTACGCCAAGTCGTCGCAGAAGATGGCCGGCAACGAACAGATTGCCGCCGAAGTGGGCAAGAATCCGAATGGCATCGGCTATGTCGGCCTCGCTTACCTCACCGCTCCCGGCCTGAAGGTGGTGGCGATCGATGGCCAGCTTCCGACCAAGGAAACGGTGTTGAAGAGCCTCTATCCGTTCGCCCGGCCGACGTTCTACTATACCAATGGCGCCGCGAGCGGTGAGGCGGCGAAGTTCATCGAGTTTACCCTGAGCGCTGAGGGTAAACAGATCGCCGAGAAGGTGGGCTTTGTCGCGCCGCAGTGAGTTCCCGTGACCGGAACGTAACGGCGGTCCGCTTGACCCGGGCTGACCGCACGTCCCGTGTTCATGCAACGAGCCTTTCTGTTTAACGCATGATCGAATCTCCTCCCCCCGCTCCCGTGGCGTCCTCCCACTTTGTCGTGACCAAGCGCAAAGTGCGGCTGCTCGGGCTGACGGTGGACGATACGATCAAGGCGTTCTTCGGCGGCAACGCCGTGGTGGCGGTGATCGTGCTCGCGCTGATCACGGTATTTTTGGTGCGCGAGGGGTTTGGGTTCTTTGCCCAAAACCAGGTGAATATTGAGATCTACCGCCGAGCGGGCCTCGAATACGTCGATTACATGCGCGAGCAGTCGGAGGCGCACACCGCGCTCTCGCGCTTTCTCTCTGATCTGCGGCTGCGGGAAGTTACGGCGCTCACCACGAAGGGGCACCGCTCCATCGAGGAGGCCAATGCGGCGCTCGCGCCCTTCGATGCGTTTGCGGACGAATTTTCGGGCACCGTTGATCCGCTGCGCGGCTTGGTGACGGAACTCACCGATCAAGCCACGGCAATCAAGACGAAGTTCGTCGTAACCGAGGACAAAAAGGTCGAGCGCATGCAGCTCTACGCCGAGGGCAAAACGGCCGAGGCCGAGGCGGTGAAGATCGACGCGATCGACTTTGCTTCCGAATTAAAACCGCTGGTGGGTGCGCTGCCGGCCTACAAGGAAATCAGCCGGGAGTTCAGCCGAAAACTGGCGGCGTTGCTCGATCGGACTCCGGCCACGATCACGCCCGAGCTGCGCCCGCGCATCGAAACGTTCAAGCAGTTGACGCGCGATTATCTCGCGACCTTCCCCGCGACAGAACACAGCCTTGAAGTGTGGGACCACACGAAGCCGGTGCCGGCGTGGCACGCGTTTACTTCGTTCATCTTCGGCCGCCAATGGCTGACGGCGAGTTCGTGGCAGGATTGGTATGGGATCGTGCCGATCTTCGTCGGCTCCTTGCTGGTCTCTGTGGTCGCCCTCCTGCTCGCGGTGCCGCTGGGCGTTGGGGCCGCGATCTACGTCAATCAGATCGCAAGCGCGCGCGAACAGAAGATCATCAAGCCGTCCATCGAGTTTATCTCCGCGTTTCCTTCAGTCGTGCTCGGATTTTTCGGCATCGCGGTGCTGGGCCAGGCGCTGCGGGCGCTTTCGCAGGTAACATGGCTCTCGTGGGTCCCCGGCTTCCCCTACAGCGAGCGCCTTAACATTTTGACCGCCGGGTGCCTGCTCGCGCTGATTGCGGTGCCGACGATTTTCACCCTCGCGGAGGATGCGCTGAACAATGTGCCGCGCGCGTTTAAGGAAGCGTCGTTCGCGCTGGGCGCGTCCCGGCTCCAGACGATCCTGCGGATCATCGTGCCGGCGTCGCTTTCGGGCATCATCTCCGC
>JANPIT010000798.1:0-14964 GCA_031425115.1 Opitutaceae bacterium
CCTGCGGCTGGTAGCCGAAATAGTGGTAAATGGGCCGCGCCTCGCGCGCTCCTGCGCCGAGGAGCAGCGGTGACACATCCGCGCCGTCGAGCGTCACGCCCAGCGGCAGCGCGGCACCCGCGAGCCGCGCGATCGTGGGGAAAAGATCGAGGTGCGAGATGGGCGCGGTAACGGCGGCGCGTGGCGCGATGCGGCCCGGCCACCAGGCAATGAACGGCACGCGCACGCCGCCCTCGAAAGTCGTGCCCTTGCCAGAGCGGAGTTGGCCATTGTTGCCGGCGAGCTGGCGGCCGGGGAAGTTTTCCTTCGCAACCTTCTTCGCGGCGTTGGCGGCGCCGCCGCGGAAGGGCGCGCCGTTGTCGTTGGTGAAGATTACGAGCGTGCGCGCGTCGAGCTTCAGCTCGCGCAGCGTGTCGAGAATCACGCCGGTGCTCCAGTCGAGTTCCTCCACCGTGTCGCCGTAGAGACCGCCGCGCGATTTGCCGGCGAAGCGGGGCGAGGCGTATTGCGGCACGTGCGGCATCGTGTGCGGCAGATAAATAAAGAAGGGTCGCGCGCGGTTGGCGCGGATGAAGGCGACGGCCTCCTCCGTGTAGTGCCGCGTGAGTTCCGCCTGATCGACGGGGGACTCGACGATGCGCTCGCCCTCAACCCGCGTGAGCGGCGTGAACATCGAGAGCTGGGTGAACGCGTCGCCAACCTTCCACTCGCGCACATCGTTCGTGTGTGGCAGGCCGTGGAAACGATCGAAGCCCTGCGCCAGCGGGCGAAACGGCGGGTTCCAACCGAGGTGCCATTTGCCGATGCACGCTGTCGCGTAGCCACGCGCTCGTAGCAGCTCCGCGAGGGTGACCTCGGCGGCGGGCAAGCCGTGGTGCTCGGTTGGGAACAAAACGTAGGGTAGTCCGCAGCGTGCGGGGAGGCGACCCGTGAGGAGCGCCGCTCGCGCCGGGCTGCAAAACGGCGCCGCTGTATACGCGTCCGTGAAGCGCAGCCCCTCGCGCGCCATTTGGTCGAGGCGCGGGGTCGCGATGGTCGTCGACCCGTAACTGCCGAGATCGCCGTAGCCGAGGTCGTCGGCGAGGATGACGATGACATTCGGTGGCGGCTCGGCGGCGCGCACGGCTGGGGGTGCGAACGCGAGGAGCGGCAGCAAAAACAGCGCGGTGCGGAGGCGCGGGAGCATAGAGCGGTGAGTCGGCATGGGAATCAGAAGGATCCTTTCACGCCGAAGGTCCAGAGCGAGCCCCAGCGCTGGTATTGCTGGATGCGGGCATAGTTGGGCGTGCTCGGGCCGGCGATTTCGTTGATCACCGGATTGTCGTGCAGGTTGCTCAGGTTGAAGAACAGCGTGAAGCGCCGGGTGAGGACGAAATCGCCGCTCACGTCGAGGAGCGTGCGCGCGCTGCGCCAGTTGTAGGTCGAGGCCTCGATGCCGCGCGCCGTCGGGACGAGCCCGCGCCGCGCACGGTCGTGCCAGTTCCATTTGGCGCGGAGCGTGAACTGCGGCCGCGTGAGGCTCGCGCCCCAGTTGGCCGTGCGCGGGAGATAGCCGGAGAAATTGTCCGCGGCCTGCCCGGTGGCGCGCTGCACGCTGCCGTTGGCGAAGACCTGGAGGCCCCGCGCCCAGTGCGGCAGAAAAGTGAGCGCATGCTTGTAGTTCACATCGACGCCGGACATGCGCACCTTGCCGGGGAGGTTGTATTGCGTCTGCGCCTCGTAGGGGCCGTAAACCGCGGGATCGAGTCCGTAGAGCGCGTGGAAATCCGCGCCCGGTCGAAAGGCGGTCGCGCCGAAGAAGTTCTCGATCTCACGCGTGAAACCGCCGACGGAGAGCAGACCGACGTCGGCGAAGTAGTGCTCGAGCGTCACCTTCTAGGTCTGGGCAGACCAGGCCTTCGCCCTTCACGTTGGTCTGCTCGGCGCGCAGCCCGCCGACGAGCTTGAAGCGGCCGTGCAGCAGCGCGAGATCACCGCGGAAATAAGCCGCGGCGATCGTCTCCTCCGCGTGCTTCGACTGCGCGACGGAACCGGTGTGCACGGCGGCCTCGCCGACTTGGAACTGCGCGGGCTGCGCGCGATAGAGATCGTGGAGCCGGTCCGCGCTGACGCGCTCCAGCTGCGGATAGCCGAAGACCCCGGCGCGCTGCGACATAGCGGCATTGAGGAACGGCGCGGCGGCTTCATCGGCGGTGCCGGCGTGGCCGTCGGCGCCGACAAAGGTGAACGTGGTCTGGTAGACGCGCACGTCGCGCATGGCACGGTTCACGTCGAAGCCGGCCTTCGCGGTGAGTCCGAAGAGCTGGCGGCTCGCGTGCCCAAAAATTTTCTGCTGCACCGCGTGGCGGCGGCCGGTGTTGGCGCCGGCGGTCTGAATCGAGTAAGGCGCAATCGAGAACGGATTGATGGCCGCGCCGGTCGCGCCGTCGGTGACGGTGATACGGCGCGGGCCGAGCGCGGTAATGTCGTCAAAGGAGACGGTGACGTTTTGCCGGCGCGCCTGCGCGGTGCCCCAGTGGCTGTTCTGGATGTCGGTTGTCCAACGCACGGAGTCGGAGAGTCCCGCGCCTGCCTCGGTTTTCCATACTGGACCGTTATGCCAGTAGTTGACGCCGGGCATCCAGAACTGGTCGTCCTGCATGTTGCCCTGATTGTTGAGACGGATCTCGCCGGCGCCGACGAAGCCGTGCGTGAAGTTCGGGCCGAACTCGCCCGGGGCGACGCGGTTGGCCAGGAACGTGAGAGTCTGGTTTTCCTGGGGTGAGCGGAAGGCACCATGTTGCAGCGAGTTTCGCGAGGCAGCGCTCGAGGGCGGAGCACTCGCGCTCGAGCGCATCGGTCTCGGCGAGGGTTTCCGCGGCGAGCAGTTCGAGGACCGCATCGGAGAACACGAGCTGGTCGCGCCCGCGGCGGCGGAGGTGGTCCAGCGCCTCGAAGCGCGCGATCGTAGCGGCCCAGGCCATGAAATGGGTGCCACGCTCAAAGCGGTCGAACTTCCGCCACGCGACGAGACTCGTCTCCTGCATCACTTCGTCCACATCGGTCCAGGTCGGGAGCAGGGAACGCACGAAACCGCGGAGGCGTGGCTCGTGCGCGACGAAGAGACGCACGAATTCCTCGTAGGCTGGGGGAGGGGCGGAGCTGGAGTCGGGAGGACCGTTCATGGACAGACGAGCGCAGGAATGAACCGTCGGAGCACGAAAGTTTGGACACAGATTCGCGAAAGGCGCGCTTGAAACCGCGGAGCGTAGCCGTGGCTTGGTTGTCGCAGAGCGACGACATTGAAGTGCGCGACCGCTTCGGCGATTCCGCGATTGCTCCGCCGGCACCGAGGGCAAAGCTCGCGCGATGCGGCGATACAGCACCTTCATTCTGATTTGCTGCGCCGCGGTCGGCTTCTCGCGCGGGGCGGACGCGGCCCGGTCGTTCGCAGATCTTGCGCCCTGGGCGGTGGAGCAAATGCCCGGCGGCACGGTCACCGTGCGCGCCGGCGGGCTCGAGATCGAGGACCAGGCGGGCTGCACCGTGTGGTGGCGGGAGAAACTGACGGCGCCGGTCACGATCAGTTATACCGTCACCGCCATTTCACGCGGAGGCCCGCGGGATCGCGTGTCGGACGTGAACTGCTTCTGGATGGCGAACGATCCGCGCTCGACGGCCGCGCCCTATGCCGCCGGTCAGGCACGCACGGGGAAATTTTCCGACTACGATTCGCTGCTGACCTACTATGTTGGATACGGCGGCAATGGGAACACGACGACCCGGTTCCGGCGCTACGACGGCACCGCCGCGCGGCCGCTCCGGCCGGAGCATGATCTCGCGGCGCCGCGATTTCTCCTGGAGGGCAATCGTCCGTATCGGATCCGGCTTGTGGTGCGGGAAGGGCGCGCGGAGTTTTGGCGCGACGATGAGTTGATATTCTCGTTCGACGATCCCGCGCCGTTGAAATCCGGCTGGTTTGCTCTGCGCACGGTGCGAAGTCACCTGCGGATTGAGAATCTGCGGATCGAATCGGCTGCGGGAAAATAGCGCGGGGTTCGGAACGGCGGGCGAAAAAAAAGCCGGCCTTTCGGCCGGCTGATTCACCTAATTACCTCACCTTGTCTGCTCAGTCTAACCGGCCGAGGGCCGTGAGCGAGGAAAGCGGCTTCGGGCCACCGATCTTACCCACGAGCGTCGCCTCGCCCGTAGCGAGGTTTACTGTATATAGGTAGGAACGAGCGCTGCGATCGCTGTTATCACCGCGATCTTCATTCCGTCCGCGATCGCCACGGCCGCGGCCGTCAGCGTCGTCGTCATCGTTGTCCCGATCTCCGTGCTGCAGGGCGGGCACCAGACTCGCGTAAGCGGTGCCATCGGTGCCAGCGACATCGAGCGCGGCGTCGGCGGTGACTTTGACGCCCAGCGAGCCGACCGTGACCAACGTGCCCGAGTTGGGCGGATTCTGCTGCACCAACACGCCGCGAGCCGTATCGATATCGTAGAGCACCGTCCCGGTCGCGGGATTCGTGTCGTTATTAATATAGCCGGCGGCGGTCACCGTAGGCGTGCTGCCGGCACCGCTATCGCCCGGGGCGTAGGCTAGGTTTCCATCGACGGCGACCACCTGACCAGTATCGGGGTGAGCGCGCAAGTTCTGGCCAGTCTCACTCACGATCCGAATGCGATCGACGACCGGGTTGAAATCGAAACCGAAACGGGTGCCTTGGAGCGCAGGGGTGAACGGGCCGGTGCCGACGGGCGACGCTTCACCTGTTTCAAAATTGACGACGTAGATCCGGCTGGTGCTACCCAGCGCGTAGAGCCGGCCGTTGGCCGGGCGGCGGTCCAGGCCGACGAGCCTTTCGTCGGGCTGCAGCCCCTTCACATTTACCGTCATGACATCTTCTGGAGACTGCGCTGAAAACAGCACGAGTCGGCCGCTCTCGGACAGGCCCGCGAGGATTTCGCCTTTCAAGCCGTCTGAGCGTTCACGCGCGTAGGACGGGGCGGATAAAGCGGCGGCGAGAAGAATAGCGCCAGTCTGCGCGAGGAGTCGAAGACGGTGGCGAGTAACGGTGTGGATTTTCACGATATTTCCTGTGGTTGATTTTTGTGACGTTGAGACCACGTGAAGCCGGCAAAGCGCAGTGACCCAAGATACGTTCGAAAGGGCGCCCGGATGCGGATTGGACGCGGGGCGCAACCGCTGTCAGCCGGGAGTGGTTCGCCTGCAACAGGCTTCGGTCGGCAAAAAGTTTGGGGAAAGTTTCAGCGCGAAACGCGGGTGAAATTCGGCACCCGGAAAGTCGACAGCGGAGCCGTAGGAGGATTTCCCCTACAAGGCTGATCGATCCTCCGGCGCCGGCGCCGTCACGTCTTTCGCAGCGCGACCAATTCCAACGCCGCCACCGCGAGGAAAGCCAGGAGCGACACGACCAGCACGGCATTCGTGAGCGGCCGATTGTGACGCAAGGGGCCGGGAAAGGGCACGCGGTTGTTCAAGTAGAGGAGCGTTCCGGTGAGGAACGGAATGAACAGACTCCCAATCACGGTGAACGCCACGATCACAAACAGGGGCCGCTTGGTGAATGCAAATGGCACCGCGGCCAGCGCCATGAAGACGAGAAAGGTGCGATAAACGGGCGACGTTGTTTCCATCGATTTGGACCGCTGCCCGGCTGGCATGCGGCGGAGTAGGCTATAACAATCGGCGGCGACGCTGGGCACACTTTGCCAAACGCCGAAAAGAGAAGCGACGACTGCGGCCCAAAAACCCAGCGAGTAGATCCAGTGGCCGGCGGGTCCGATGAGTTGCCGTAGTTCTGCGGCCATGCCTGTGATCGCGTCGTCGCCCGTAATCGTCGCACCGGCCGTGTGAAAAGCGCGGTTGGCAATCAGCATCACGGCGATCCCAAAAACCGCGGTGAAGATGTAAGCGAGGGCGAGATCGCGCCGCACGGGCGCAAGGTCCTGCGCGTTTACGCTCCCTTCCTCGCGCATGAGATAGTTGTAGCTGAGCAGAGTAAGCGATCCACCGATTCCGCCGACAATCGACAATACATAGGTCCCGCTACCGCTCGGGACCGCCGGCACGGTCAGCCCGCGGAGAAACGCCAGCGGCTCGTCGAAGGCGAACGCGGCGCAGACCACGATACTGCAAAACATGACGACGATGAGCGGTTTCATCGCCCGTTGAAAACCGCCCGTGCGCGCCGCCCAGATAAAGCTGACCGCGGCTACGGCATGCGCCAGTGCGCCCCAGGACCGCGGCACGGCACCACCGGTCAGATTTTCCACGGCGAGCCCACATCCACTGATCAGCGCACCGCTCACGGCGACCGACCAAAGAATGATATAGACGGCGAAAACAACCAGCACCCAGCGCGGAAGATGGCGGGCCCAACCTTCCAGCATGGTGGTGCCGGTGGCGAGTTGCCAACGGGCCATGCCCTCGCTCAGCACGAATTTCAAGAACGCTCCAAAGGCGACGGCCCAGAGTAACTGCACCCCGTAGGTGGCTCCGCCCACGGTTGCAGTCATCACGTCGCTCGCGCCAATCCCGCTCGCGGCCATGATCAACCCCGGACCGAGCCAACCCATCGAGCGTTTCCTCGCTGCAGGCTCGTGCGCCGGATTCTTTTTTAGCGCCATGGATCAAGCAGCCGTGGAGTGAAGAGCGTGATGGGTTCTTTTGCATAAAGACCCAAGCCTTACCTCGATCAGATCGTGCGACTCTGGAGAACTTCGATGTAATTCGCCCGCTCGAAGGCAGCGGGATCGGCGCAACTGCGGTGATTCAGCGAGCCACGAAATCCGTCGATCGTGTCGTGACCGTGTTCCCGCATCCATGATTCGAGACCGTCGAGCAAGGCGTTGAGCACCCGGGGTCCGTCCTTAAGCAGCACCGAGACGACCTGCACAGCGTGCGCGCCCGTCAAGAGTGCCTTCACAACATCGTCCGCCGTGTGAATTCCACCTGAGCCGATCAGCGTGACGCGCAGCAGCGGCGAAGTAATCGCCAGCCAGCGCAGGCGCAAGAGGAGCTCCGCGGACGTGGACAGCTCGAGGCGCGAGCGCACCGCGACGTCGGTCGTGTTAATATCCGGCTGGTAGAATCGGTTGAACAGGACAATGCCCGCGGCGCCTGCCAGCTCCAAGGCCAGGGCGAGTTGTGCGACGGATGCATGGAACGGCGAAAGTTTGACCGCGATTGGGATGCTCACGGCGCCCGCGACTTCACGAACGGTCCTGAGCATCGCCATCTCGAGTTGATCCGCGGAGAGACCCGGGTCGGTGACGACTTCGTAGAAGTTGAGCTCGATCGCATCGGCTCCCGCGCTTTCCAACCGGCGCGCGAAGTCCATCCAGCCGGCGGGTCGATGGCCATTCAAGGATGCGATCACGGGAATCATGAGCATTTGCTTCAAACACTCGACCTGCCGCAAATAATCTTCAGGGGAGAGCTGATAAGCCGCATACGCCGGGAAAGTCACGTTGTTGTTGCGGCTTCGCCGCGACGCCTCGTTCTCGGAAGACGACGGCATTTGCTCGGTAAACAGGGAGCGCATGACCACTGCCGCGGCACCCTGATCTTGCAGCTCGCAGGCCACTTGAAACGTATCGCCCATCGGCGAAGCGCCCACGACAATGGGGTTACGCAGATTTAGGCCCAAGTAGTTTACAGAAAGATTCATGGATGGTTTTCCGGCGAAACGCGGAAGCGGTTGCTGCTTCTGCGCCCGATGGGTGAGCGTGGGATGCCCGCCCTTTCGCGGTGACCACAAGGCCCTTAGGTGCTGACCCGCCGAAGGATATCCGGTCGCTTTATATATTCTCGGCGGAGCCAGTAAGAATCACCCAAACCGTTGCTGCGCTCTCGATGGCCATCGGAATCGCAGTGGCGAAGAGCACGGCGCGCAGGGAGGTGAGCCGCGGAAAATGGAACGAGAGTTTCATACCGCGACTGCGGCAATCGCAGGTTGGGCGTGGATCGGGTCGGAGGTCGGTGGATCACCGAGCGTGAAAAAGAAGGTGGCGCCGCGATCAGGGATTGATTCTGCCCAGATGCGTCCGCCGTGTCGCTTGATGATGCGTTGCACGGTGGTGAGTCCCACGCCCGTGCCTTCGAAGTCGCGGGCGTTCGGCAGACGCTCGAATACCGCGAACAGTTTCTCTGCATACCGCATGTCGAAACCGATCCCGTTGTCTTTGATTACATAGACCGGGCTTCCCGCGTCGAGTTGAGGCAGAGTTGAAATCGCGATGACCGAACTTTGCCCGTTGCGGCTATATTTGAGCGCGTTGCCGAGCAGGTTGACGAGGACCTGGCGAAGTAGGATGGGATCGGCGTAACATTGCGGGAGCTCACTGATGGACACCTCGATCGTCCGGCCCGTCAGCTCCGGTCTTAATTCAGCGAGGACCTCCCGCCACATGGTCGCCATGTCCAGGGGCTCGCGCGCAAGGGCCCGTTTCCCTACGCGGGAAAACTCCAACAGTGCCGCGATCAATCGATCCATCTTTCCGGCGCCATCACGGATCTTGGTTATATACATGAGGGCCTCGGCCGGAACCTGCGTCGCAAAGTCGGCTAAAACGATCTCGGAGAAGCCCACAATGTGGCGGAGCGGTCCCCGCAAATCGTGCGACACGGACGATTCGAAGGCCTCCAACTCCTGATTCGCGATAGAAAGTTCCTCGGTGCGCTCGATCACGCGTCGCTCGAGTTCGGCTGCTTGTTCGACGACTTGGGCATACAAGCGCTCGGTTTCCTTCTGGGTCGCGATCCGGTGTGCCTCGGTCATGTCCGTCACCACCAGACCGATGGTTGCGCCGCCCAAACCCTCCTTGGACAGCGGTCGGAGGGAGATTTGCGTCGGCAGGCCCGGGCCTTCCCCCATCACGAGCACGGTCTGGAGTTTGGTCCCGGTCTTTTCGCTGTGCTGAACGAGCGGTGCGAACGTCGTCCAGTCATCAGCGGAGAGGAATCGGCGAAAGGAACTGCCGATGACCTGCTCCAGCGGACACCCGACCATTTTGGCGAAACAGGAGTTGGCGTAAAGAATGGTGGCGTCGATCGTCAGGGTGAGTGCTCCCTCGTTCATCGACTCGATCAGCATGCGGTAGGCGTGACCGGCACCGTCCAAGGTGAACACTTGATCGCCCTCCTCCCCAGCCACGACCACCGCATCCACTTCGCCGTTACGGATGGCGCGCAGGGTTTCTTCTGCCTCCGCGAGACGTAGCTGAAGGTCGGCTATATTCGGCCGCGGGGATGCGCCGACCGAACGTTTTTTCCCCGCGGAGTTCAACGGGGAACGGTGCTCTTCGTGGCTAAGTCCAGCCCGACGAAGAGTCCGGCGGTGTTAGCGAGGTTTCCGATCAACCGGCGCACCGGGAGGGGAAACTCCCGGACGAGCGTCGGCGTCGCGACGATCTGTCCGTCCCGGGCCAGAATGGGCTGTTGGTAGACGTCGATGACCTGGAGCTCGAAATTGCCGGCCAGTTCAGTCTCGCATAACTGTCGGGCGCGCAGCACGGCCTTGCGCGAGCGCTCGGTCGCACCGGCGACATAGAGCCGGAGGACGCACTTGCCGCTCGGCTTGGTCGCAACGGCCGCCTCAAAGGCTTGGGTCGCGGTAAGCGTTTTCTTTTTCTTCACGAGCATGGGGATCGCTCAATCGCTGCTCCGCAGGTCCAACCCAACGAGCACTCGTTCGGTGTCGGACAGGTCGCCGATGATCTTTCGGACTGGCTGCGGTAATTTTCTAACCAAGGTCGGGATGGCGAGAATTTGGTCGCCCTTGGCAAGTTGAGGCTGGTTCACGAGGTCAATGACCTCGATGCTATAGCGACCCTTGAGGTGGGTTTCGCAGATCTGTTTTAGGTTAGAAAACGCCGCGAGCGACTTCGGGGTCTGGCCCGCGACATAGAGACGCAGTTGCCAAAGTTTGTCCCGTCCCGCGGCGGGCTTGGGAACGCGAGCCGCGCGAGGTTTGACCGCTTTGGCACACATCAATGCACCCTCCCGAGCCGCGGCTTGCTGCGCCGGGTTATGCCCACGTTGGCATCGGCCCCGCGCAGGCGGCCGGAGGCAGCGCGTTCGGTGCCCAGGACAAAGGTGCGCGTGCCGACCTGTTCCGCAATGCGGCGCAGTTCGACCGCCTCGGTCTCGTAGTCGGACCGCAGCCCGCTGATCTGGCGATCGAGGGCGATCCGCTTGCGGTCCACCTCGCGCTTGAGTTGGGCGGCTTCCTGCTGCGCCGCGAGCACCGCGGCCTTCTCCAAGGCTCCTTGCGCGGCCCGGGCCGAACCGGTCAACACGCCGCTCGCACCGATATAGGCATCGACCAAGTCGACGCCCCGGTCGGAGATCAGGAACTCGCGGATCTGGTTCGAGTGGGCCATGCCACGCGCTTTCAGCACGTAGAGCACACGATTGCGCTCACCGTTACCTTCGAAGTCCTGCAACAGCAGCCACGAGTCCATCAGCGACGACATCGCAGCTTCACTTTGCTGCAGGACATGGCCTCCCTGGGTCAGACTGGTGAAGAGCGAGGTGATTTGGCCGGCCTTGAGATAGTCGATCAACCGCGTGACCATTGCCTTGCTTTCCGAACTGGTGCCGGAGTCCATCAAGCTGGTGATGGGATCCACGATTACGACATCGGGCTTAAACGTGGCGATCTCCTTGAACATCGTGGCGAGATGCATTTCCAGCCCGTAGAGTGACGGGCGGGCCGAATGGAATCGCAGCAGACCGCGCTTCACCAGCGGCTCCAGCCGCAGGCCGATCGAATGCACATTGCGCATGATCTGGTTCGGCGACTCCTCGAAGGAGAAATAGAGCACCTTTTCTCCGCGCCGGGCCGCGGCCTGGGCGAACGAACACGAGATGATCGTCTTGCCGGTGCCGGGGGTGCCGGTGAGCAGGATACTGCTGCCCCGGAAAAAGCCCTGGCCGCTCAGCATGGCGTCGAGGCGCGGGATTCCGGTGGATATCCGCTCGTTGGATACCTCATGGTTCAGCCCGAGAGACGTGATGGGCAGCACGCTGAGGCCTTCGTCGCCGATGAGAAAGGGAAACTCGTTCGTGCCGTGCAGCGCGCCGCGATATTTCACGACCCGCAGATGACGCGTCGCGATCTGGTCGTTGACGCGATGGTCGAGCAGGATGACGCAGTCGGAAACATATTCCTCCAACCCGTGGCGCGTCAGTTGTTCGCGGCCGCGCTCTGCAGTGATGACCGCGGTCACGCCCTTGTCTTTGAGCCAGCGGAACAGCCGCCGCAGCTCGGCGCGAAGGATGGCCTCGTTCGGCAGGCCGGCGAACAGGGCCTCGAGGGTATCGAGCACCACCCGCTTGGCGCCGATGGAATCGATCGCGTGATCGAGCCGGACAAACAAGCCCTCGAGGTCATACTCGCCGGTCTCGTGGATTTCGCTGCGCTCGATGTGAACGTGCTCCACGAGGATTTTTTTGTTCCGCGCGAGAGCTTTGAGATCGAATCCGAGCGAGGCGACGTTGGCCTCCAACTCTGCGCCCGTCTCTTCAAACGACATGAGCACGCCGGCCTCGCCGAACTGCACCGCGCCGCGCACCAGAAATTCCGCCGCAAACAGGGTCTTGCCACAGCCAGCGCCGCCGCAAACCAAGGTAGGCCGTCCCCGGGGCAGGCCACCGCTGGTAATTTCATCCAAACCTTGGATGCCGGTCGGGCACTTGGGTAAACCCAGGACGTTCGTGTGAGTTTTAATCTGATGATTTTTCATTCTGTGGTAATTCGAACACTACGGTGGGTCGCAACCGGGACAGGCATCTAGTGCCTCGTTCGGCCGCTCAGAACCCCAAAGAAGTAGGCTCGGTGATCTCGTCGCCTCCGTGATGTAGCAGTTAAGCGATTACATCCGCACTTCGAAGCTGACCCTCTTCTTCATCTCTTCCCAGTGCAATGGCTTGTTTGGAAACGCGGGGGGCGCCGTTACGGGGCGAACGCGATACGTCTTTTATGTCCAACGACTAAATTTTATTACGCGCCATGGGGGATTGTCCTATAGCAGCGGCCTGGCGCTACATATAAACGTGTGTATAGATCAGGCACCCGCCCTGCGGTGGTGAACGCAAATCACGTAAGATGAGCCCACCTTTCGTGGGCCGTGGAGGACGGCGCGCGGGATATCGGCTCCTCGCTGGCGTCACGCCTTAGTCGGCGCTGGCGCTAGCGGGCGACATCAGATGCACGATGCGCTTCGCGATCTCGCCATCCGTCTTTCGATGGGCCGTGATATCCCGGATCACCACCACGGCGCCCGCGATATCACCGCGCCGATCCCGCAGGGGTGAAGCAGACATCGAGATGGATTTCTGTGAGTCATCGAAGCACCGAATCTCGATCACCTCGTCATGGGAGGCCTCGCCTTTCCGCAGGGCGCGGAGCAATGGTCCCTCAGGCGTTTTGAGCAGCTGACCGCTGCCGTCCCACCACGCGAGGAATTCGCCATAGGAATCATTCTTCGCCTGATCGACCGACTTGAGGATTCTCAGGACCTTTTCATTCGCCTGGCAGATGCGTCCCTCTGCGT
This sequence comes from Opitutaceae bacterium, assembly GCA_031425115.1. GTDB lineage: Bacteria > Verrucomicrobiota > Verrucomicrobiia > Opitutales > Opitutaceae > ER46. The sequence continues at coordinate 12,565 of JANPIT010000798.1, forward strand.
CTGATACGAGCACGCCCACATCGAGCGTCTCCAAAAGGGTCGATTGTTTTCGGGTGGCAGCCAGCAATTCCTCCGTCTCGCGGAGTTGGCGCTCCTTCTCTCGCAGCAAATTCGATTTGTGGTGGGAATTCGCGTAAACCCGCACCTTGCGCCGCAGCACATCGGGATCGAAGGGCTTGCTGAAGTAATCCAGTGCGCCGACCTCGTAGCCTTGGCGCACAAACGGATCTTCGGTGCAGATCGCCGTGATGAAGATCACAGGAATCTCCTCATAGCCGACCATTTTCTTGACGCGCCGTGCGACCTCGAAGCCATCCATGCCTGGCATCTGGACATCCAATAAGATGAGCGCGACATCAGGATTGTCGCCGAGAAGCGTGAGTGCGGCTGTGCCGGACTCGGCCTGGAGCAGGATATAAAATGCGTCGTCGAGCACGGCTTCCAGCGCGAGGAGATTCGCCGGTTTGTCGTCGACGGCCAAGACTTTTACCCGTGTTGGAGTTGGACCCATGAGAGAGAGTGCCCACAAAGAGCGGTTGTCGCAAAAGTTTTCATGAAGGGACTATCCCAGGGTAACTCGCGAAAGCCCTACATCGCGCATCAGGCGTTGGCTGATTCCAGGTTCGATTTTGAGATGCAAGGACACAGGAGACCGGTCGGTGACTGCTGCCGCAGAGCCGGTGCTTCCTTTGGGAGGCAACGATTCTAGGTGGGCTTAGGCCACGGCTTTCTGAGCTGGGTCATCGACGCCCAAGGCGATGCGCACGCGTGCGAGATCGGACAAGGTGCCAAGAATTTTGAGGACTGGCTTGGGCGAGAGTCGGACCAAAGTAGGGGTCACGATAATCGCATCGATCAACGTCCGCTCCGGTTGGAGGAAGACATCGACGATATCGACGATTGGGCGGTTGGCGCCCAATTCGGCGCAGAGGCGTCCCAGGTTCGCCTTGGCCTGTTCTGCTCTGGGCAGGGTGCCCGCCACGTAGAGGCGGAGCGACAGGCGGGCCGGGGTGCGGAACGGGGTGGCGGACGTGAGGGTAGGCGCGCTCATGTGCGGGAGGCGCTCTTCTTTTGCGCATCGGCTTGGTCCTTATCGGCGCCGCGGCTCCGTCGCATGCTTTTCTTATATTGGCCCAGCTGGTCGAGCCGAACCGACTCTTCGCGAGTGGCGGCGGCGAGCTCAAATTGTTTCGTCTCCAATTCGCGGCGAAGGGTCTCGATGCGCACATTCAACTCTACTTCCGCGACCTTGACCTCCTGCTCTTTGCGCCGGACTTCCATACGCGCGCGTTCGAGATCGCTCTTCTCGGCCATCTCCCGCTGCCAGCGCATGGTGCCCATCAACACTTCGCCGCCCGCCGTATACACATCGGCGAGCGTGACGCCATCGTCGCTGAGCAGGAGTTCGCGCACCTGATTGGAATGTTTCATCCCGCGTGATTTGACGATGGTGAGGGCGCGATTGCGCTCACCGGCCTGCACCGCGTAGCTAAGATGAATCCAGGTATCCGCAATCGTGGAGACCTCCAAAGGAGTTCCTTCGATGCGGGAATCCGAACTCGCGAGGAGGCTGGTCGAGATGGTCGTGATGCCTTCCGCTTTGGTCATGTGCAGCAAGCGCTCGGACGTGCTCTGCACGCTCGACGTGGCGCCCGCGCGAAACAGCGACGAGAGTGGATCAAATACAACAAAGCGCGCCCGATGCGCGCGGATCAGGGAATAAATCCGCACCAAATGTTCCTCCAGGCTGCTCGCCTCGGTGCGCGCCGAGTAGATCTTGAGCAGCCCCTGTTTCATGGGCGTCTCCAGATCGACATTGACCGACGCCATGTTGCGGGCGTGTTCGCCCGCGATCTCATCGAAACTCACGTAGAGCGCGCGTTCTCCATTGCGGCACGCCTTGGCAAGAAATGCGCCGCTCAAGGTCGACTTTGCGGTGCCGGGTGCTCCCGTGATGAGCACGCTCGCGCCGCGGTAGTAACCACCGCCTAACATCGCATCCAAGCGGTCGACGCCGGTGCTCACGCGCTGGCGAGAGACCGGGAAAGACCGATCCGTGGCACTGATGTTCGCGACCTCGATGCCGGCCTGTCCAATCACCATCGGCGCGGCGTTCTCGGCGAACGCAGACCCGCGATATTTTATTACGCGGAGGTCGCGCTGGGAGAGCTGATCGACGGTTTGTTGCCGTAGCTGAATGGCGCAGTCGGCCATAAACTGCAGGAAACTGTAGCGTTCGGCCGTCTTGTTGGTGCCGTCCTCACTCTTGCTGGTGATAATACCCGTAAGGTGGTTCGCGCTTAACCATTCGAGCAGGCGGTGAACTTCCTGGCGCTCGCGCGGAATATTATCGAGCAACGTGAGGAGGACATCGATCGAATCGAAGACGATGCGCTTGGC
>JANPIT010000799.1:0-4164 GCA_031425115.1 Opitutaceae bacterium
CCGTGTATCAATAAAATGAGGACAGCCAGGAGACAGCGGCGAGCGCGGATGATTGGGGTCATGGGAAAACCGTCGCGCACGCGCGAGACGTTGTGCCCTCGATTCCGCGGCCGCCGCGGCCGAGGTCAATCCTGCGCTCGCCAGGCCGCGGGCACTGCCTACCCGGCTAGACGCAAAAAGTCCGCGGCCACCCGGGTCGCGGACTCGAGATTTTCCACCGGCCCCGCGCACTGGCGCGGCCGACCCATGGCAGGAATTACGGCAGGATCACCGTATCCACAACGTGGATCACCCCATTGCTGCCAACGAGGTCCGTCGCGGTGACCTTGGCGTTGTTCACCATGACACCCATCCCATCGGCCTTCAGCGTGAGCTTCTTGCCGTTGACGGTCGGTGCCTCGCCGGACTTCACATCGGCCGCCAGAACTTTGGCCGGCACGACGTGGTAGGTGAGGATGGCGACGAGCTTCGCCTTGTTTTCTGGTTTCAGCAGCGAGTCGACGGTGCCCGCGGGGAGCTTGGCGAAGGCGGCGTTGGTGGGCGCGAAAATCGTGAACGGGCCGGCGCCGCTCAAGGTCTCCGCCAGGCCCGCGGCTTTCACGGCGGCGACCAAGGTGGTGTGATCAGGGGAACCGGCCGCAATTTCGACGACGGTTTTGGCGGAAGCCAGTGAAGTGAGGCCAGCGGCGAGGATCAGGGAGGCAATGACGGAACGGAGCTTCATGGGAAACGAACGGATGGAGGATTGAGCTAAGCGCGGCCGCAGGGATGAAATCTCGCGGTCGCACTTCTCGAACGCGTGCGCGCCCCGCCCGGATTCCCTTAGTTGCACGGTGTTAGCGCCACGCGCACCCCGCATTAGCGCCGCGCGATTCGTCCACGCCGGGTTGCTTTGGCATCACCGGCTTGGACAAACCCGGCCCGCGCACGAAAACTACGGGACAAAAAAATCGGAAATTCCCAATACGCGCGATTGCCCCGCTTCGATCGTTGCGCTGTGTTTACCCTTCGCGGCTCACCGTCCGCGCACCATGCAAACCCCTACCCGACTTCGTCACGCCTTCATTGCGTTCGTCACGTGCGCCACGTGGCTCCTGGCCCTCACGCGGCCAGCTCTATCGGCTGATACATCCGCCGCCACCGGCACAATCATCGGCCGCGTCTTCAATCCCGTTACGCAGCAATACGTGCGCAACGCCGAGCTCGCGATTCCCGGCACGAATTTTGTGACCTACTCCGCCGACGACGGCTCGTTCATCCTCACCGGCGTGCCTGCAGGCGACGTCACCCTCAACGTCACCTACACCGGCTACGAGCCCGCCTCCACGCGGCTCGCCCTCGCACCCGGCGCTTCCGCTACCCACCAATTCGATCTCAAGGCCTCCGTCTACCAGCCGGGATCGAGTGTCGTCCAACTCAGCCAATTCGTCGTCTCCACCGAGCGCGAGGGCAACGCCAAGGCGATCATGGAGCAGCGCGCCGCGGTGAATGTGAAGAGCGTCGTCGCGTCCGATAACTTCGGCGACGTCACCGGCGGCAACATTGGCGAGTTCATCAAGTATCTGCCCGGCGTCGTGATGGATTACGTCGATTCCGACGCGCGCACCGCTCGCATCGGCGGCCTCAGCCCCACCTACACCGGCGTCAGCGTCGACGGCATGTCGATGGCCAGCGCCCCATCCGCCAGCTTCGGCGGCAACTCCCGGCAGTTCGAATTCGAACAGGCCTCCATCAACGGCGTCGAGTCGATCGAGATCAGCAAGACCACGACCGCGAGCATGGACGCCGATGCTCCCGCCGGCCGCATCAATCTCCGCAGCCGCAGTGCCTTCGACCGCAAGAACCGCGAGATCACCGCGCAAGTCACCATGACAGGTAACGAATACTCGTGGGACGTGAAACAGACCCCCGGGCCCTACAACGACAACTATTACAAGATCCGGCCCGGCTTCGTGTTCTCTTACGCGGACGCTTTCAAAGGCCGCTTCGGCGTCCAGCTCAGTCTCGCGGGCAACACCGTCGCCACCGAGCAGGCCGGCGTCACCAACACCTACAGCTACGTCGCGGGCCGCCCTGTCGTCACCCAGATCGCCTTTCGCGACGCGCCCAAGCTTTCGAACCGCTCCTCGTTCACGCTCAACACCGACTACAAGCTCTCAAACCACCTCGCGGTCTCCCTGCGCACATCCGGGTCGAACTTCGACGACGGCACCAACCTTCGCCAGATCGCATTCTTCGTTAATCCGGCCCAGGTCACGCCGGACTCGAGTGTCACCTCGCTGACGGCGCTGCCGACCGCCAACGCCAACACGCGCGTGCAATACACCACGAGCCGTCGCAACAAAATCAATACAACCGTCACCTACATCCCGAAGCTCGAATACAAGCGCGACGACCTCACGCTCACCCTCGGCGGCGGCTATTCCCGCAGCCGCACCGCCTACGAGCAGCTGACCGAGGGCTATTTCCAAGCCGTGACGCACCGGCTTTCGCGCATCGGGTTCACCGCGGCGCGCAGCAGCGCGACCGACAGCGACTGGCAACTCGCCCAGAACTTCGGCCCGCGCTGGGACGATCCGGCGAACTACAACCGCGCGGACGCGTTTACCAACAACATCTCCGCCACGCCCCAATCCGCGCGCCATCAGGTGTGGGTCGGCTACTTCGACGCCAAGAAGACCCTCCCCATCGCCGGCCTGCCGGTGCAATTTCTCGCCGGCGTGAAGTCCAAGCTTTCCGTCTACGACCTCGAGAAGAACGGCGCGCTCCAATATACCTACGTCGGCGCCACGGGCTCCATGACCGACCCCACCACCGTCCTGCCAACCACCAAGCTGCTGCCCTACGATGCGCGCACCGGCGGCAACATTGTCCGTCTCGGGATTCCCATGACCGACCCGTATGCGACCTACGACTTGTTCAAGGCGAACCCGACGCACTTCACGCCGAATCTGATTCCGAATCACATCAACGAAAACTTCAGCTCCCGCTCGGTGAAGGAACGGATCGACGCCGCCTACCTCGAGGGCAACACCCGCTGGCGCGCGCTCCGCCTCAACCTCGGCGTTCGCCAGGAACAGACCACGACGATCGGCAAAACGATCGACCTCATTCCACCGGCCGTGGTGCGCGCCGCCGGCTTCACGGCGAACACGATCCCGTTCACCAATTTCCAGTATCGCAACGGCAAGCGCAGCGAGAGCGAGGGCGGCTACGACAACACGTTCTTCAGCGGCGGCGCAAAATACGCGCTCAGTCGCAATCTCCACCTCCAGGTCGCGGCCAGCCAGTCCATCAGTCGCCCCAGCTACGGCAACGTCGCCGGCATCATCACCATCGACGAAGTCGCGCAGACGGCGCGCGTGCCGAACCCCGACCTAAAACCCGAGACGTCGGATAAATATTTCGTCAGCGTGCAATACTACCTCGAGCCGGCCGGCACGCTCAGTTTGTCCGCCTTCCGGCTCGCGGTGAAAAACATGGGCTCGGCCACGGCTCGCGTCACCGCCGAGGAGGCGGGTTACGGCGACGATCCCGAATACGTGGGCTACACGTTCCTGCGCCCGTCGAACGCGCCGGGCACGATCGAGCTCGACGGCGTGGAGTTGGAATACAGCCAGCAACTCGTGTTTCTCCCGAAGGCGCTACGCGGTTTCAGCATCTTCGGCTCGATTTCCCGCACCGCCGCGAGCGAGCGGATCGAGAGCCACGTGCCGAAATCGGCCAACGGCGGCATCCGCTACGGCAACCACAAGTTCAACGCCCAGCTCCGCAGCACGTGGCAGGCCCCGCGCTTTAATTCCGCGAGCGCGACGGAAGAGCTCTGGCAGTATGAGCGCATCATGTTCGATTTCAGCGGTGGTTACCGTTTCAACCGCACCTACGAACTCACCGTGAGCGGCAGAAATATTCTGAATTCGCCGATCGAGACCTACTCAAACACCCCGGGCCTCATGCGCGCGATCAACCGCTACGGCGCCTCTTGGACCGTTGGCGTGCGCGGACGGTGGTGAGACGCGCGGGCTGGCTTGAAGGTGGAACGGCTTGACCCCAAGCCGTTGGCTAGGTTTCGCCGTAGCCCGCCGCGTAAGCGGCGGGATTCTCCCACTTGAACATTGATCGTCCCGCGTTGAACGCTGAGCGTCCCGTTGTGGCACCATGAGC
>JANPIT010000800.1:0-2282 GCA_031425115.1 Opitutaceae bacterium
CCTACGCCATCGAGCGGTTGGCGGCGCAGGTGGTGTTTGAATCGTCGCCGCGGGAGCGCCGGTGGCTGCAGGCGGCGATCGAAGAGATCGCACGACATCCGGGAGTGCTCCCGGATCTCACCGAACGCGATGCGAGCGGACGCGAGTTGCTCACGCGCTTCTTCGGGCCGTGTGCGATCACCTACTGGATCGACCACGCCGTGCAGGAAATCCGCGTGGCTGGAATATATCGCGATTGACCACCGGGACGGGAAGTGCCGCTCGTGTCGGACGTCTTTTCAAAGCGAAAGCGCTCCACCGTGATGGCACTCATTCGGGGCTCCGGCAACAAGGACACCGAATTAAAACTGATGGCGCTGTTTCGCACCAGAGGAATTACCGGATGGCGGCGAGGCTGGCCGGTCTTCGGCAAACCCGATTTCGTTTTTCCCCAGCGGCGGCTGGTCATCTTCGTCGACGGCTGCTTCTGGCACGGTTGTCCCACGCACGCGACGTGGCCGAAGCAGAATGCGGCGTTCTGGCGGACGAAGATCCGGCCAATCGGAAACGCGATCGGGTCGTGAACCGGTTGCTGCGGAAATCCGGCTGGCGCGTGCTGCGGATCTGGGAGCACGCGCTCACCCGCAAACACGAGCCGCGCACCGTTCGACGACTGCTCGCGGCGCTGCGATGATGAGACCGGATTCGACAGGAGGAGAAACCGCGCATCGTCGCTCATCACCGCTGATGAAATACATCGATTTGGATTATCCCGCCAACCACTCACCGGATGGGCCGGCTGACCATCCGTGTTATCCGCGAAATCCGGTGCGATAAGTCCGAGGCTTGGAGGCGCTCCACGGACGGTCGGGCTGCCCCTCCCTATCGGGTAAAAATCTCGGCGACCTTTTGCGCGCGGTAGTCGAAGATTAACTTGAGTTGCCGGCCGATCCAGAGGGCGTGGGCGAGATCGCCCGGCGGACCCCAACCGACGTCGTAGGTGATGCGGTCGGTCATCGTCACGCCGCGGCCGTCGGGCCTGCGCACGAAGCGGTGCTCGTGATGCCAGATCTGATACGGGCCGATGCGTTGCTCATCGACGAAGAATTCACCGGCGGTCACATGCGTGATCTCGGTCAGCCAGCGAAGCGTGACGCCCGGCAGAATGCCGATGCGGTAAGCGATCATCTGGCCGGCATACATGCGGGTCGGGATTTCGCCGACGACCGCGAAGCTCAACGACGGTGGCGTCAGGGCGTCGAGGTTGCGGGGCGTGGCGAAGAAGTCCCAGATGAGGGCAGGATCGCCGGGTATAAATTGTTCGCGGAAGAGTTGGCGGATCACGCAGCTAGTTCGCGGCAGACCGGGGCGCGGATGCAGGGGCGCGGGTGAATCGCGAGGAAGGCAGCGGATGCGCGAGGCGCTTTGGGACGGCGAACTTGCGGGTCGACGTCAAATTTCCGCGATGCGCTGGATATCCACCACGCGGCCGTCGCGGAACATGATGTGCAGGGAGTGCGCGCGGAGGCTCGGGAACGTCCGTGGGTCCACTGGCTCGGTGATCACCGTGTCGCTGCGTTTCACCGGATCGAAAACGACGCGGCGTCGAAAACCGGCGCGGATGAAGTCGCGATCGTTGCGATGGAAATCATGATACACCCAGGTGCCGTTGGTCGTGGCGTCGGCCAGGCCTTCGGCGGGCACGCTGGGTTTGCCGAGCGCGAGATAGACCATTTCGGGCGTGTAGCCGGGCTCGACGATTCCGCGCTTGATCTGCGCCTGCGTCTTGGCGTCGGGCAGATTAGCCGCGCTGACTTCACGGAGGCGGGAGTTCGCGGTGTTACAGGCGCTGAGCGCGAAGCCGGAAAGAACGGTGGCCGTGACGAGAAGGCGGTGCATGGTGGACCGGTAGACCCTGGATGGGAGGGGTCGGTTCGCGCCCGAGCAGGACTGGCGGGCTTTTCAAATCTCCAGCGGAATCACGAAGTGATAGGCCGAGATGTGCATGCGCTCGCGCAGGTAAAAGCGGTGGGCCCCGTGGCGCTGCACGCCGGAGTCGAGCTCAAGCTGGGCGCAGCCGCGGGCACGGCCTTCCGCGGCGAGCCAGGCGAGCAGGGCGTGGCCGTATCCGTGGGAGCGATGCGTGGAATCGGTGACGAGATCGTCGACGTAGAGATTCTGACCCGAGAAAAGTTTATCGTAGTAACGAGAGCCGGCGACGGCACGCACGGCTCCGTCGGACTCGAGGAACGCGAGGTGAAACCCCTCGCGCTGCATCCGCTGCACCCGGCCGACGAAATTCG
>JANPIT010000801.1:0-1995 GCA_031425115.1 Opitutaceae bacterium
GGCTGCGAGGACGAGCACGCCGAGGCGGGTGGCGGAGGTCAGCGCGTCGAGGATGAGGACACCGTCGAAGGCATCGCCGCCTTTTCCGGCGTTCAGCGAGCTCAACATGGCGGCGAAGACCGCGATGAGCGCGAGCGCGACGGACGTCGCCAGACGCCGCGACGCGTGGTGTTTTCGTGCGACCGTGAGATCCACGCCTAGCACCGCCAGAGCGCCGGCGATGAGCGAGGCCTCGGGCAGCAGGGCGTGGAGGAGTTCCGAATAGTTGAGATTCACGGGCTGCCTCCTTTGAGCGCGGCTTGCATGAGGGGCGACTGCAGCGCGGGCGTGATCCAGTTAAGCAAGACGTCTGGTTTCAAGCCGACATACACGGTGGCGCCGATAAGCAGCAGCGCGCCGGATTTCTCGGCTACGGTGATTGGTTCGCAGCGAAAGGAAGAGGCGTAGGTGGTGGCGGCGCGGGTGTTGCCAAAAAACGAAACGTGGATCGCGCGAAGGGTGAAAGCGGCCGCGATCAAGATGCCACCCGCGGCAAACGTTGCCCAGAGCGGCGAGGTCTTCCAGGTGCCGATGAGGATGCTGAACTCGGCGGGGAAGCCGCTGAATCCGGGCATCCCCATCGAAGCGAGGCCGGCGAGCACGAATGCGAGCGCGGCGAATGGCATCACGCGGTGCAGTGGGAGCGCGCGGAGCTCGGCGAGCTGGCGCGTGTGGGTGCGTTCGTAAACCATTCGGCCGACGACCGCGAAAAGCAGACCGGCGATGACACCGTGCGAAAACATCTGGAGCACGGCGCCGCTGGCGGCTTGGACGTTCCCCGCGGCGAGGCCGAGCAGCACGAAGCCCATGTGGCTCACGCTGGAGTAGCCAATGACGAACTTGAAATCCTCCTGCACGAGCGCGACGAGGCCCGCGTAGAGGATGCCGGCGATCGCCAGCCAGGCGATGAACGGCTGAAAATAAGCGAAGCCCACCGGGAAAAGTGGCAGCGCAACCCGCAGGCAGCCGTAGGCGCCGAGCTTCATCACGACGCCCGCGAGGAGCATCGAGGCGGCGGTGGGGGCGGCGACGTGACCGGTCGGCGCCCAGGTATGAAACGGAAACAGGCCCGCGAGCACCGCGAAACCAAGGAAGACCAGGGCAAACATACCGAGCTGCTCTGCGCGCGAGAACTGAGCGGCGGAGTGGGCGAGGTCAGCGAGGGCGAAGCTCTGGCTCCCGCCGACCGCGTAGGCCCAGAGCAGCCCGGCGAGGACGAGCGCGCTGCTGGCGAACGAATAGAGCACGAGCTTCATCGCGCCGTATTCGCGATGGGTGGACCCCCAGTTCGCGATCAGGAAATATTTCGGCACGATCGCGATCTCATAGAAGACGAAGAGCACGAAGGCGTCGGCGCTGAGAAACACCCCGTAGACGCCGCCGATCAGCGTGAGGTAAAGAGCGAAGAACTCGCCGGTGCGCTCCGTGATATTCCAGGAGAAGAGGACGCCGGCGGTCGCCGCGAGCCCGGTGAGCACGAGCAGCGTGAGGCTGACGCCATCGGCCGCGAGGTGATAGCGGATGCCAAGCTCAGTCACCCACGGGGTGTCGATGATCGTGAGAAGTCCCTTGGTGGGGACGAAGCTCGCCGCCGCGTAGAGCGTCGCACCGAAGCTGGCGAGTGCGGTAACAAGCGCGACCACCCGGGCGGCCGCGGCCGATCGCGCACCCGCCACCAGCGCGAGAGCCGCGCCGGCGAAGGACAGGTAGATGGTCCACGGAAGGGCGCTCATGACGGAATATTCAAACGCGGAGATCGCGGAGAACGCGGAGCTGAAAAGATGCCTTCAAAACCGCGACCTTCGCGCTCTCCGCGGCCTCCGCGTTTAAGAGTATGGACTTCGCTACTTCGGCTTCTCATGGCAGCGTGAGGTGTCCGGCCCACGAGGTGATGAGCGGGTTAAAGAGCCGGGTGAGGAGGCCGGGGGCGACGCCGAGCGCGACCATCAACGCGGC
>JANPIT010000802.1:0-2967 GCA_031425115.1 Opitutaceae bacterium
AAGTGCTGAAGCGGCCGTGACCTCGGTGCGTTGAGAGCACGGCGGCCGAATCAGAGCGGCTCCGCTTCTTCCTCGGAGGCCGGCGCCTCTAGGGAGAGGGTTCCGCCAGTCGCCACTTCGGTCCGATTGAGAAAACCTTGCAGCTCCGCCGCCATGCGCGGCCCGAATCCCGCGACCTCAGAGATCTCGTCGACGGTCGCAGCGCGCAACCGTTCGATGCTGCCGAAATGATCCAGCAGCGCCGTGCGACGCACCGGGCCGAGGCCGGCAAAGTCATCGAGCACGCTTTCGCGGATTTTCTTTGAGCGCAGGTTCGCGTTGTAGGTGTTGGCGAACCGGTGCGCCTCGTCGCGCAGGCGTTGCAGCACGTTCAACCCGGGATGGTTCAGCGGCAAATTCAACGGCGGCCGTTCGTCAGCAAAGATGATCGTCTCGTGTTGCTTCGCCAAGCCGATCAGCGGCGGCGGGGTGAGGTCGAGTGCGATGAACGCTTTCAGCGCCGCGCCGATTTGCCCGCGCCCGCCATCGATCACCACGAGATCAGGAAACGGTTTGTTTTCCTCCGCGAGCCGGCGATACCGGCGGCCGACGACTTCCTCCATCGCGCGGTAATCGTCGTTGCCGACGAAACTCTTGATCTGGAAACGGCGGTAATTGTTTTTGTCCGGCCGTCCGTCCGCGAAGTGCACCATCGAGGCGACGACAAAGGTCCCCGAGATGTGCGATATATCGAAGCACTCCATTGTGCGCGGCGGCTTCGGGAGCTGCAGCGCCCGTTGCAGCGCTTGCAACGATTCGTCATCGCCTTCCGGCCGCGTGGGATCGAGTCGCTCGAAGCGGCGCGTCTTGCGCAGCGTCTGTTCGAGCGCAAAGACCACGTCGCGCAGCTCCGCCGCCTTTTCGAACTCGTGCCGCCCCGCTGCGCTCATCATCTCGGCGCGCAGTGTTTCCAACCACTCGTGGGATTTTCCTTCGAGGAACCCACAGGCATCTTCTGCGCGCTGGCGATAGCCCTCGGTGGTGACGATGTTTTCCGTGCCGTAGAGTTCTTCGCGGACATCGTCGTAGAGGCGCCAGGTGCCGTCCGGGAGTTTCTGCGGCGTGCCGTCGCCGAGAAGAATGCCGAATTGGCGGCGCATCTGCGCGAGGGTCTTGCGCAGCAATCCGCTGTGCGCGAAGGGCCCGAAATAACGCGAGCGATCCTCTTTCTTGAGCCGAGTGAGTCGAAAGCGCGGGAGCTCCTCGCCCAGATCAACGCGCACGAGGAGGAAGCGTTTGTCGTCGGTGAAGTCCGTGTTGTAGCGCGGCCGCCACTGCTTGATCAACTTGCCCTCGAGCAGCAGCGCTTCCGGCTCCGACTTCACTTCGACGGTGTCGAAGTCCGCAATGAGATCGATGAGCGCGCGGATCTTGGGCTGATCGATGGTCGATGCCCGGCCGCGTTGAAAATACGATGACACACGCTTCTTCAAGCTGCGCGCCTTCCCCACATAGATGATGCGACCGAGTCGGTCCTTCATCAGATAAACGCCCGGCTTGTCCGGGAGCGCGCGGACTTTCTCCTTCAACGTGACTGGTTGATGCTCGTTCATGAGCGAAGAAATGTTCGCCGACCGGCGGCGCGGATATTCTGCGCGCAACGCCTTTCCGCGGTGACGTCAAGCGGGTTGGACGGAGAACAGATCATTGGATACGTGACAGAGATCTTCGGCGGGACTACATCGTCGCTGGCATTTTCGCAGAATCCGCCTAATTTCGCCTCTCGCAAGTATGGTTTCAGCTCATCACAACGCCGGCGCGGCTCCGCGCCCGCCCCACCGCCACGCCCGCTTCGAGCTGTTGACCCTGGGTGACGAGTTGCTGCTCGGTCTTACCGTCAACGGCCACCTCACGTTCATCGGTGCGCAGCTCGGCCGCCGCGGGGCGTTGCTGCAACGCAACGTCACCATCACCGATGAGGCCGACGCGATCGCGGAGCAGTTTCGCGAGAGCTGGGCGCGCGCTGACGTGGTGATCACGACCGGCGGGCTCGGCCCCACGTGCGACGATCGCACGCGTGATGTGGTGGCCGCGGTGCTCGGCCAGAAGCTGGTGTTTGATCCCGCGATCCGCCTCGCGATCGAAGAACGCTTCGCGCGCTTCGGCCGGAAGATGACCGACAATAATCTCAAACAGGCGTTCGTTTTCGAGCGCGGTGAAGTTTTGCCGAACGCGAACGGGACCGCTCCGGGCTTGTGGGTCGAGCAAGATGGAAAAGTCCTTGTGATGCTGCCGGGGCCGCCGAATGAGTTGCAGCCGATGTTTACGGAGCAGGTCGTGCCGCGGCTCGCGGCGCGTGGATTGCTGCTCGAGCGTGAGGCGTATGTGCAGTTGCGCACCGCGGGCGTGGGGGAATCTGCGCTCGAGACGAGGCTTCAGCCGATTTTCGACCGCGTGGGTGACGCGTTGAGCGTGGCGTTTTGTGCACATCAGGGCGCGGTCGATTGTCGCGTCAGCTCGCCGACCGGCGCGCTGTTGAGCACGGACCTCGAAAAGATCGCCGCGGAATGTGCGCAGCTTTTAGGTGATGATTTCTTGTGCTACGGCCATGATTCGCTTGCGCGGGTTTGCGCCGAGCTGCTCCGCGCGCAGGAAAAGAAATTGGCGGTGGTCGAGACCGCGACGGGCGGTTTGCTCGCGAACGCGTTCACGGAAACATGCGGTGCGTGTAAGTTTTTCGCAGGCGGGGTCGTGTGCTGTTCGAATGACGCTAAGATGCAGCTGCTCGATGTGCCCGAGTGCTTGTTGCTGCAGCACGGCGCGGTGAGTGACGAGGCGGCGGTCGCGATGGCGACGGGCGCGGCGGAAACGCTCTCGGCAGATTACGCGCTCGCGGTTACGGGTTTTGCTGGGGCCGCCGAGACGGGTTCGGGCGTCAATCCCGTCGGCACCATCTTTATCGCGTTGTTTTCGCCCGCGGGCGTCTGG
>JANPIT010000803.1:0-12482 GCA_031425115.1 Opitutaceae bacterium
CGCTCGCCCCGGCCGACCCCGAAAACAGGGGATTTCCGCAAAGGGAGAGACGCCGAAGGGTCGACGATGATATTTCTAAGATATGTTGGATCTCTGTCGGCCCTATGTGGGACGTTTGTAGCACGAGAGACGCCCCTCCGCCGGACATTTCTAGAGGGAATTCCGTGCGCCGGGCTTGCCAACGAACGGATGGCCGCACCGTCGCGCGGCGGAATATCTGGTCGCTTTGCGGCAGCAGGGCGTCTTTACCGGAGACGCCCCAAAACTCCCATGCGCTCGCTTACCCTGGTCGTTGTTGCCCTCACTCTCGCTCTCGCGCGCTCCTTTGCCGCGGAGGCGCCCAAGCCGCTCAAGGCCCTGCTCGTCATCGGCGGCTGCTGTCACGACTACGCGGCGCAGAAAGACATCTTGAAGGAAGGGCTCGAGAAACGCGCTAATCTGAAAATCGACTTCGCCTACAGCGCGGACAAGAACACGGCGCCGGCGCTGCCGATCCTCGGCAATGCCGATTACGCGAAGGGCTACGACGTGGTGATCCACGATGAGTGCAGCGCGGACATCAAGGATCCTGCGTTGATCGCGGCCGTGCTCGCGCCGCATCGTGCCGGCATTCCGGGCGTGAATCTGCATTGTGCGATGCATAGCTATCGCATCGGACCGCCCGCGACACCGGCCGAAGCAGGCAGCGAACGCGCGGCGTGGTTCGAGTATCTCGGACTCCAGTCCAGCGGCCACGGACCGAAGCTGCCGATCGCGATCGATTTTTCGATGGGCAAGAGCGGGATCGTGAAAGGTTTTGCCGCGTGGACCACGGGCAACGAGGAACTGTATAACAACATTCAGGTTTACCCGACGGCGACGATCCTCGCGCGCGGCAAGCAGGTCGTGAAGGAAAAGGAAAACGACTTCGCGGTGGTGTGGACGAACGACTATCGCGGCACGCGCGTGTTCAGCACCACGATCGGCCATAACAACGAGACCGTTTCCGATGCGCGCTACCTCGATCTCGTCACGCGCGGACTGCTTTGGGCCTGCAAGAAACTCGACGATGCGGGCCAGCCAGTAAAAGGCTACGGCCCAACGTCCGCGAAGTGAGCGACTGCATGTTCCCATGCCGCTGGTATCTCGCCGAACCTTTCTCGGCACCTTGAGCGCCTTGGCCGCGGCCAGAGCGTTGGCTGCGGCGGCGGGCGTGAGCCGAGGCCGCCTCGGGCTTTGCTCGTTTTCGAGCCACCAGCATTGGAAGGCGGTCGCCGCGGGCCACGCCGGCGTGAAGTTCAAGGACGCGATCGGTTTCTATCGCTACGCGCGCGAACTCGGCGCGGAGGGCGTCCAGACCGGGCTGCGCAGCCGCGACCCGGCGATCGCGCGGCAGCTCCGAGAAGCGGTGGAGCGCGATGGTGGCTACTACGAGGGTGAGCTGCGTTTGCCGAAGACGTCGGGCGACGTGTCGCAGTTTGAAACCGAGGTGCGCCTCGCGCGCGAAGCGGGAGCGAGCGTGGCGCGGGCGGTGTTCACCGGCGGACGACGCTACGAAATATTCAAGACGCTCGAGGAATTCCGTCGCTTCCACGCCGACGCTGGCCGCTCGCTCGAGCTCGCCGAGCCGATCCTGCGCCAGCACAAATTCAAGCTTGCGGTCGAGAATCACAAGGACCTCACCACGGAGGAACTGGTCGCCGTGATGCGCACGATCAGTAGCGAGTGGGTCGGTGTGCTGGTCGATACCGGCAACAATCTCGCGCTGCTCGAGGAGCCGCAGGCGACGTTCGAGGCGCTCGCGCCGTTTGCGCTGAGCGTCCATTTGAAAGACATGACGGTGCAGCCGCACCCGGAAGGCTTCCTCCTAAGCGAAGTCCCGCTTGGCGCCGGCATGCTCGATCTGCCGCGGACCGTGGCGACACTGCGCCGCGCGAATCCCAACCTCGTTTTCAATCTCGAGATGGCCACGCGCGACCCGCTGAAGGTGCCGTGCCTGAGCGACGGTTATTGGGCGACATTCTCGGAGCGGAAGGCCACGCACCTCACCGCCGCGCTCGCGCGGGTGAAGGCAAATCCCGTCAAGACGCCGCCGCCGACCGTCGAGGGGAAGGGCGTCGACCAGATCCTCGCCGAGGAGGAAGCCCACAACCGGCAGGGCGTGGGTTGGATGAAACAGAATCTTCGCGCATGACCACCTCCACTCCGCTGCCTGGCATCAAACTCTTCGATCTCACCGGCCGCGCAGCGGTCGTCACCGGCGGCTCCAAAGGCCTCGGGCAGGCGATGGCTGCTGGCCTCGCGTCCGCCGGGGCCGATGTGTTGCTCGTAAGCCGCAACGGTCGCGAGGCGGAGGCAGCCGCCGCGGGCATCGCCCACGATCACGGCCGCAGGGCGATCGGGCGGGGGTTTGACGTGACGGTGCCCGAGCAAGCGGAAGCGATGTTCGTCGAAGCCGAACGCGAGTTTGGTCGCGTGGATATTTTGATCAACAGCGCGGGCATCAACATCCGCGCGCCGATCGCGGAGCTCACGCCCGCGCAGTTCGAGCAGGTGATGGCGGTGAATGTCACGGGCACGTGGCTGTGCTGCCGCGCCGCGCTCCCGCGGATGCGCGCGCGCGGCTGGGGCCGCATCATCAATCTGGCGAGCGCGCTTGGTCTGGTCGGACTGGCGGGGCGCACGCCTTACACGGCGAGCAAGAGTGCAGTCATTGGCCTGACGCGCACGCTGGCACTCGAAGGTGCGGCCGACGGCATCACGGCGAACTCGGTTTGCCCCGGTCCGTTCCTAACGGAGATGAACCGGCCGATCGCCGACACGGCGGACGGACAAAAATTTGTCGTGGGCGCGACCGCGCTGAAACGCTGGGCGCGGATCGAGGAGATTCAGGGCGTCGCGATTTTTCTCGCGAGCGACGCCGGGAGCTACGTCACCGGCGCGTCGATCGCGGTGGATGGCGGTTGGACGGCGCAGTGAAATTTGCGAGCGATAATCTCCAACAGAAATCTTTAGACAGGAAAGACAGGAACTCAGAGACAGGAAGGAACCGGAGAAAGCCGTTATCACACTGAGCCGGTTTCGACTCCTGTATTTTCCTGTCTCCGCCTTCCTGTCCCTCCTGTCTAAAAAAAGCGCCCGCGCCCCGTCACTTGCCGAACTAAAATGCACCTCCGTTCAGTGCTTTCTTTTGTCCTGGTGGCGACCGCCGCCACCGCTGCGATCGATCCGAAGGCCAGCCACCGCGAGTGGCAGATTTACCACGGCGACTACGGCGGCTCGCATTACTCCGAGCTCGACCAAATCAATCGCACGAACGTAAAGCGCCTGCAGCTCGCGTGGAAATGGAAGGCGGGCGACGTCGGCAGCACGATCGAATGCAACCCGATCGTGGTGGCCGGCGTGATGTTTGTCACCACGGGGCAGCTGCACGCGGCCGCGCTCGACGCTGCGACGGGCAAACTCCTGTGGCGTTTCGATCCGTGGGAGGGCGCCGTCGGCCGCGGGATCAACCGCGGCGTGGCGCACTGGACGGACGGCCACGGTGACGAGCGCATCTTTCACTCGGCCGGCGACTGGCTCTACGCGCTCGATGCCAAGACGGGAAAACCAGTGCCGAGCTTTGGCCGCAATGGGCGGATCAGTCACCGCGACGGTTTCGACACCGATGTGTTCTACCTGCGCGTCGGCAACAATTCGCCCGGCATCGTGTGGAAGGATCTTCTGATTCTCGGCTCCACGACGGGCGAGGGACCGCAGCCGACCGCGCCGGGCCACATCCGCGCGTTCGATGTGCGCACCGGCGAGCGGAAGTGGATTTTTCACACCATCCCGCGGCCCGGCGAGCTCGGCTACGACACGTGGGCGCCGGATTCTTGGAAAAAAGTCGGCAGCGCCAACGTCTGGTCGGGCTTCACGCTCGATCACGAACGCGGCATCGTTTTCATGGGCACCGGCTCGCCCGCGAACGACAAGTGGGGTGGCAACCGGCCGGGCGCGAATCTCTTTGGCAACTGCACGCTCGCGCTCGACGCCGCGACGGGCAAACGCCTCTGGCACTTCCAGGCCGTGCATCACGATCTCTGGGACTACGATTTGCCGACGCCGCCGGTGCTCGCGCAGCTCGTGCGCGACGGCCGCACGATCGACTGCGTGGTGCAGCCGACGAAGATGGGCCATCTGTTCGTGCTCGATCGCGTGACGGGCGAGCCGCTTTTTCCCGTCGAGGAATTGCCGGTGCCGGCCACGGATCTGGCAGGCGAATACTCGCATCCCACGCAGCCGTTTCCGCCGAAGGAGTTCCGCCTGACGAAACAGGGCTTCACCCGCGACGACGTGACCGATCTCACTCCCGCGGCGCGCGCGGCCGTGTTGAAACAGTTCGATGAGATTCACCCGGCGCCGATTTTCACGCCGCCGTCGCTGCAGAAGAAGGCGGTGCTGCCGCAGTTCAACGGCGGCTGCGAATGGGGCGGCGCCGCCTTCGATCCGCAGCAGCGCATCGTTTTTGTGAATACGAGCAACGAGGTCGAATACACCGCGATGGTGCCGTCGCGGCCGGAGCAGCGCATCTCGCTGCACGAGCTCGGCAAGCGCACTTACCAAGGCGTGTGCTCGGCGTGCCACGGCACGAGCTCCCCGCAGAATCCCGCGTCGCCCTCGCTGGAGCGCGTGCGCGAGCGTTTGACCAAGGAGCAGGTCCTCGCGCTGATGCAGACTGGCCGCGGCCAGATGCCGTCGTTCGCCAGCTTCAGCAGCATGGAGACGAACGCGATCGTGGCGTTCCTCTTCGGGGAGGGGCAGGAGGAGATGATCGAGGCGAAGGACCTGAAGCTGAGTTTTGCCAACGAGATTCCTTTCGTGATGACCGGCCACCACGAGTGGAAGGACCCCGAGGGCTTCCCGGTGAACAAGCGTCCGTGGGGCCAGCTCCATGCCGTCGATCTCAGTGCGGGGAAGGTGAAGTGGTCGGTGCCGCTCGGCACATATCCGAAACTCGAGGCGCGCGGGCTGCCGCCAACGGGGACGTTCAACATCGGCGGGCCGATCGTGACGAAGGGCGGGCTCGTGTTCATCGGCGCGGCGATGGACGAGCGGTTCCACGCCTACGACAAGGAGACGGGCGAATTACTCTGGGAGTTCCAGATGGAATTCGGCGGCTATGCGACGCCATCGACGTATGAGATCGACGGCCGGCAGTATGTCGTGATCGCGGCCGGCGGTGGCGGCAAACCGGAGACGAAGGCGGGCGACATGTTTTACTGCTTCGCGCTGCCGAGGTAGGCGCGGAGGACGGGCATTACGGCGCGGGACTGGTGCTTTGATTCCACGTCGATCGGCTGCGGGAGAAAGCTAAGAGTGGATCCCCGCAGAACAAGTCGTCGACACCGTGCAGCGAAGGTCGATTCTTCGCAGGTCCCATGAGAATCAACCCCGTTTTCCTCGCGTTTCCTTTCCTGGCCGTCGCCGCGCCCGCCGCAGTGGCGACGCCGCCTCAGCTCGCCACCGATCTGGGCGCCGCCGCGCAGGCTTCCGTGATCAGTCTGGCCGGGGTGAACCCCATCAGTGCCCCGCAAATCGCGATGACCGCGACTTGGGGCGGCGGCGCCTTGATTCTCTCCGACTCACCGGAAAGCCCGACCGCGCGAGGCATGATGTATGAAGACGCGGGGCTCGACGCGACCAGTGCGGCGCCCAACCGGATCTTCCTCTATCACCTCAACAACAAGCCGTCGGGCTACATGAGATTTTCGGTTTTGTTGAAAAACAACGGCACCAGCGCCGGCACACTCACGGTGACGAAGGCGGGCGCGGCGGGGCCAAGCAATAATTTCGGCTACGTCGGCAAGCTCGCCTTCAAGCGCTGGCTCGATTCCACCGCGGGCTCGGGCGTATCCGTGGCGGCTGGACAGACGGTGCGGCTCGACCCGACGTTCGATTCAACAGACGTCGCGAAGGGTTACGTCGTGAACGGCATTTGGGACTACACGTTCACGCAGGATCACACCGTCATGATCTGCGCCCTGAACCCGGCTGATAATCCGTTGACGGTTGGACCCACACTCGCGGTCGCGGCGCGCGATACGCATAAGCGCGGGACTTTTATTTACAGTGACAAGACCTACGACAGTTCGGTGGGCGTGGTGGTGGATACGGCGGCCGGCATCCAGCAGTTTCCCCTCGGTGGAAACTCGGACACGTTTGTCACGGGATACGATTATGCGGTCGCCGTCCCGACGGCGGAGACCAACAGCGGCAATTACGGCGTGCTGTATCGGATGCATGTGGCCGCTTCGAGCAGCGACGGGCGCAATCTTGGACTGTTGATCAACCCCCGCGCTGGCGGATGGGGTGGCGCGATCTGGCTGCCGCCCGGCTTGCTTGCGGGTGGGAAATTTCTCGTGCCGGACAGCACAGTGATGCTCTCGGATTCGACCAAGGCGGCCGTCGCGGGTAAATTCAGCCCGGGCGGAACGGGGGTAACGATCTGGTCGCAGTTCATGCCGACCGCGGCGTCGGCGTTTCCGGTGCGGTTCGTCGCGGTGCCCTATTGAGCAACGAAGTCTGGTGGTCCCCGCGGCTTGTTTAGGCCGCGTGGATCGCGAGGTAGGTGCCGACCAGCACCAGCGCGATCAGGAAGACGCGACGAAACAGGTCCGCGCTGATGCGGCGGCGGATCGCCTGGCCGGTGCCCATGCCGAGCAGCGAGGCGGCAAGTGGAATCGCAATATTGGATACAGTGAAACGCAGCTCCAGCGTGAGGGACAAACCGGCGCCGAGCGCAACGATGGCGACCAGGAAGCACAGGCCGAGAGTCTGCACCAAGTCGTCTTTCGCGAGGCCGAGGGCGCCGAGATACGGCACGAGGGGAATCACCGAAACGCCGGTGGCGGCGTTGAGCAGGCCCGTGGTGATGCCGACCAGCGGGGCGAGCCAGACCTGGGTGGCGGGAGGCACCCGCAGCGGGATGGCCGCCAATCCGATGACGCCATACGTGGCCAGGACGATGCCGAGGAGCACCGTGGCGCCGCCGCCCAGGCGCGTGCCGAAAATCACGGCGCCCAGCACAGTGCCCAGCGCGATCGTCACGAGCAGCGGCCACGAACGACGCACGGCCGCGCCGACGGGCGGCCCGGCAAAAATCTGCCACGCGTTGGCGAAGAAAGACGGAATGAGCAGGAGCGCGGCGGCGATTTGAGGCTGCATCATGAAGCCGAGCAGCGCCATCGCGACCGTCGGCATGCCGAAGCCGAGGACACCTTTCACTAGGCCCGAGAGCAGGAAGATCGCGAACACCACGACGAACCAGGCGGGCGATTCGGGCGGCGCGGCTGGGAACAGATTCGACACCGGATCGTGTTAGCAGGAGCGGCCGGGCGCGTGCAAAGCTACAAAGCGCGCAACGGCGGCCAGGCTTGTGCTCAAATCAACGATACAGTCGGAGCCGCGGAGACGATGCTCGCTGCGGGCTTTACGCGCGCCCGCGTCGTTCTAGCGTCGCCGCATGCTCATCGCCCCGACGATCCTTCGCCAGCACCTGCACGATCCGGAGTGGATCGCCTTCGATTGCCGGCATGATCTCGTGGATCACGGGCGCGGCGAACGGCTTTACCGGGAGGGGCATTTGCCGCGCGCATTTTTCGTTCCCTTCGAGGGAGCGCTCGCGGGAGTGAAGACCGGAACGAATGGCCGGCATCCGCTGCCGGCGGCGAACGATTTCGCGGCGTTTCTGAATCGTCACGGCGTCACCGCGCGCACGCAGCTCGTGGCCTACGACGATGTAGGCGGACAGTATGCGGCGCGGCTGTGGTGGCTTTGTCGGTGGATCGGACTGACGCGCGTTGGCGTGCTCGATGGTGGCTTGCCGAAATGGATCGCGGAGGGAGGGTCGGTGACGACCCAGGTGCCCGCGCCGCGCGGCGGAGGCACGGTGGTGGCGCGGCCGGACGACACGCAGGTGCGGCGCGCGGCGGATATTTTGGCAAATGTGACCACGGGCGCGGGGCTCGTGATCGATGCGCGAGCGCCGGAACGTTATCGCGGCGAGACCGAGCCGATCGATCCGGTGGCGGGGCATATTCCCTCGGCGGCGAACCGGTTTTTCAAAGCGAACTTGAACCCCGATCTGACGATGCGCCCGGTCTCGGAGCTGCGGAGCGAGTTTACGGCGCTGCTCGGGGGACGGGCGCCGGAGCGCGTCATTCACCAGTGCGGATCGGGCGTCACGGCGTGCGTCAATCTGCTCGCGATGGAGCACGCGGGGCTGACGGGCTCGAAACTTTATGCGGGGTCGTGGAGCGAGTGGATCGCGGATCCGGCGCGGCCGATCGCGCGCGGGTGACGTGCCGCGCCGCGGACGTTACGGCGAGGAGGCCGCGAGTTTCTCGTAATGGAGACGCGCCACCTGCCACATGTAGGCCGGGCCGTTTTCCGCGGTCTGGCCCCACGGATTGGCGACCGCCGCGCGCAACAGTTCGAGTGCACGCGGGCGATGCCCTAGAATTTCCTCATGCAGGCCGGCGTAGTAATTCGCGAAGAACACGACGCGCGGATCGTCGGCCAGCCCGCGCTCTTTGAGGTCAAGGAGGAGGGCGTCGGTCGACTTTTTGCCCGCGGCCAATTCGTAGAGCGCAGGAAACGGTTCGCGATCAAAACGCGTGTAGACGAGCATCGCGCGGCGCGCGACCTCGAGTCCCACGACGTGACGATCGGCGAGAAATTTCCAGAGACCGTTCTCGCGGTCGCGACCGTCATAGTCGTGGTATTTTTCAAATTGCCGCGCGGACTTGGCGAACTCGCCGGCGAAGTAGTAGGCGATCCCGAGACGCCAGTGCGGGGCGTCCAGCGCGGGATCGAGCGCGATCATGCGCTCGAAGTCGGCGACGGCGGGCGCGAATTGACCGAGAAACAAATGGCAGTCACCGCGGCGTGAATACACCGCGGGCGTGCGCGGTGCCGCCGCGATTTTCGCGTCTAGCGTGATGAGTTCTTGGCGGAGTTCTGCGATCAGCCGGGCGCGAGGAAATGGTGGCGGCGCGGGCTCACTGGCGAGGGCAACGGATGCGACGCAAGCCGAGCAGAGCGAGAGGAGGAGTCGCGACATGGAGGAGGGGAAGAAGGCGCGGAATGAGGTTTATCGACGATGCGCGACGGGCAGGAACCGGCCGGTGCGTTGCTGGTAAGCGCGGTAGGCGTCGCCAAACTTCTCCACGAGCCGTTGTTCTTCGCGGGCGCTGCGGGCGGCGAGCAGGAGAAACATCCCGAACCCACTGAGTGCGAAAATGACATTGGCCGTGAGCAGCGCGGTGGCGATGACGAGGATGAGCACGGTGGAATACATCGGGTGGCGGATCCAGCGATAGGGCCCGGTGGTGACCAACGTGGCGTTGGCGCGTGGGGCGGAGGTGGACGTGACGTTCAGGCCCAAGTGGCGAAACATTGCGTGGAATAACGCGAGGCCCGCGATCGCCAGCGGCGCGCCGGCGAGGCGGAGCCAGGAGGGAAGATCAGCTTGCGCGAACGCGACCCAACGCGGCTGAAACAAGAACGCGCCACAGGAAAGAACCGCGGGCGGACCGACGAGCCCCATCGAAATCCAGAACCACAGCGGGTCGACGCGGGGCGAGACGTGACCGCCGGCGCGATCGGCGCGCAAGCGGTGTGGGAGGCCAATCACCGCGGCGCCGAGAAAAACGACGGCGAGCGCGAACCGGCAAATCGTCTCGGCGTCGAAGTTCACCGCGCGAGTGGGCTACTTCCAGTCGTCGGTGCGGAAGGGCGAGGCGGGCAGGCCGGCGCCGTTGGTGAGATTGCAGGTCGGCCAGTTTTCCCAAGCGTAGCGAGCGGCGACCGGGGCGCTGACCTGGGGAGAGGAAACGACCACGGTGTCGCCGACGATACGCGCGGCGGCGGGTTTCCATTGGCGATCAGCGCCGGCGACGACGAAGCCTTGCACCTTCCCGCCCTGGGCAACGAGCCCTCCATTGGTGTGCTTGAAGCGCAGGACGATTTCGTCGCCGCGAACCGTGTGACCCGCGGGCAGCGGACCGGACGTCGCGGCCACTTTGCGACCGTAGACATCGCCGAGGGCCCAGAGCGCGAGCCGGTGGCCGACATCCTGTTTGTTTTTCGGGTGGATGTCCTTCTCGTCGCCTACGTCGATCGTGATCGCCATGCCCGTTTTTGGCAGCGCGAGGGTCTTGAGCATCGCCTCGCGGACAGCGGGCCAGTCGCGACCGGGGCCGCCGAAATTCGGCAGCTGCACCCATGCCATGGGAAATTCGTAGCCCCAACGTGAGCGCCAGTCGCGCACGAGCAGCGCGAGTTGGTGCTCGTAAAGCGCGACCTTGGCGGGCGTGGAATTCGCCTCGCCCTGATACCAGAGCGCGCCGCGGATGGCGTAGGGAATGAGCGGAGCGATCTTGCCGTTGAAGAGTCCGCCGGGGCCGCCTTTTGAAGTCGTGGTGGCGGGCGTGGTCTTCTTGGCCACTTTTTTCTTTTCGGCCGCGGGTTGTTTGGCCGTGGCAGGTGCGGCGACGACGGTCGCGGCGGTCTGAGGTTGGGCAGCGATCGCGGCTTGGATTTCTTTGCTCGCGCGCTGGGTTTCGAGATCGATCCACGACTCGATGGGCGTGCCGCCGACGGACGAGTTCACGAGGCCGACGGGGACGTTGAGCGTTTGATGAACCTCGCGGCCGAAGAAATAGAGCGTGGCGGAAAACGCGCCGACCGTCTCAGGCGCGCAGAGCACCCATTTGCCTTTGCCTTGGGTTTGCGCGGTCGTGGCAGCTGCGGAGTCCTCTTTGAAGTGGCGAATGAGCGGGAATTTCGCCGTAGCCTGCTCCTGCTCGAAGTCCTTCGCGCGGTTCACGGTCATCGCCATGTTCGACTGCCCGGAGCCCAGCCAGACCTCGCCGACGAGCACGTCTTGGATCGTGAGCGTGTTGTTGCCGGTGATCGTTAGCGTCTGCGGCGTGGAGCTGGATTTGAGATTCGTGAGCGCTACCTGCCATTTGCCGTCGGAACCTGCGGTCGTGGAGTGCGACTGGCCGGCGAGGGTGACGGTGACTTTCTCGCCCGGCGCGGCGGAGCCCCACACGGGCACGCGCGCCTCGCGTTGCAGCACCATGTGATCGGAGAAGATCGCGGGGACGGTGACGTCGCCGCGGACGGAGAGCGGGCCGACGAGCGTGGCAAAGAGGGCGAGCGCGCAGAGAGGGGATTTCATAGGGGAGGAGTGAAGCGGGGGACGGTGGCTCAGTCGAAGATGGGGAAGAACGTGTTGAACGCTTTCTCCGCGAAATGGCCCGGGTCGTTGAAGCGGCGGTGTCGGTCGAGGGCGCTGATGGCATCCATCTCAGCGGGCGTGAGCGCGAAGTCGAAGAGGGCGAGATTTTCTGTGAGCCGGGCGACGTTCTGTGTTTTAGGAATGACGGCGCAGCCGCGTTGGACGCCCCAGCGGAGGACGGTTTGCGCAGGGGTTCTCCCGTGGGCGGCGGCGATAGCGGTGACCACCGGATCGGTCAGCACGGATTCGGCGGGTTGCGCCATGCCGAGCGGGAGGTAGGAAGGTGCGCCGAGCGGGGAGAATGCGGTGACGGCGATTTTTTCCTGGGCGCAGTAGCGGAGCTGACGCGGTTGCACGAGGTAAGGGTGCGACTCGAATTGGTGCACGGCAGGGCGGATGGAGCAGTTCGCGAGCACGTCGCGCAGCATCGAGACGTTCAGGTTGCAGACGCCGATGCGTTTCACGAGGCCGGCGCGCTGCAGCTCTTCCATCGCGCCCCAGGTGTCGGCGTAGGGGACATGGATCGGCTTCATCGCGGGGCGCTCAGCCTGCGGATCGAAGAACCACTCGGGTGGGTAGCGGACATCGAAGGGCACAAACGCGAGGGCGATCGGGAAATGGACTAGGTAGAGATCGAGGTAATCGAGCTTCAGGTCGCGGAGCGAACGTTCGCAGGCGGCGCGGACGTGCTTGGGTTCATGATACGTGTTCCAGAGCTTCGACGTGACCCAGAGGTCCTCGCGGCGGCACAGTCCGGCCGCGAGCGCGGCGGTGATGCCTGCGCCCACTTGCGGCTCGTTGCCGTAGTCACATGCGCAGTCGAGGTGGCGATAGCCGAGGCGGATCGCCTCCTGCACGATGCGCGGGGCCTCGGGCTTGGGCAGTTTCCACATGCCGAGACCGACGGCTGGGAAACGGCCGCCATCGGGAAGCGCAAGCGTAGTGGCGGATGACAGGGGCGATTGGGCCATGGCGACGACAGTGAGGCTCCCGCCGCCCGAGTCAGGAGCAATTTCTGCGGCGCGAGAAATGGCGCGCCGCGCCGCCGCAAGGAATCAAGCGGCTCCTGCGTAGGAGCAGGAGCCGAAGTGCTGCCTTACCAGCGTCCGCGCACGCCGACGGTCCAGGAGGCGCCGTAGCGATTCACGGCCCGCATGAGGCCCGGGGTGTTTGAGTAGGTCTCGATCGGCGAATTCAGAATATTTCGGCCGCTCAC
>JANPIT010000804.1:0-16950 GCA_031425115.1 Opitutaceae bacterium
CCACGCCAAACATCCCGAGCACCAGATCGTCGTCCGCAACCTCGCGGTCTCCGGCGATGAGCTCACCGCGCGGGCCCGCTCGAAGGATTTCGGCACGCCCGACGAATGGCTCACCAAGGTCCAGGCCGGCGTCGTGTTTTCCTTCTTCGGCTACAACGAATCCTTCGCCGGCAAGGCAGGCCTCCCGAAATTCAAAGAGGACCTCGAGAAGTTTCTGCGCGACACCCGCGCCAAGAACTACAACGGCCTCGGCGCCCCGCGCATCGTCCTCTTCTCGCCCATCGCGGTGGAGAAACACTCGGATCCAAATTTTGAATACAAGCCCGAGCTCAACGAGAATCTCTCCGCCTACAGCCAGGCCATGGCCGAAGTGGCGCGCGACCAGGCCGGCGTGACGTTTGTCGATCTCTTCGCCCCGTCGCAGCAGCTCTACGCCGAGGCCTCCCGCAACGGCCAGCCGTCCCTGACCATCAACGGCGTGCACCTCAACGCCGCTGGCGAAGGCAAGCTCGTGCAGAAAATCTACCCGACGCTCTTCGGTGGGGCCGCGCCCGCGATCGACACGCCCGCGACGCAGCAACTGCGCGCCGCCGTGAATGCGAAGAATGAAATGTGGCACTCCCGCTACCGCACCGTCGACGGTTACAACATCTACGGCGACCGCTCGAAGATCGCCTACGTCTCCCATCCGGATGCGCCCAAGATCACCAACACGCAGATCATGATGGAGGAGATGGCGCAGCGCGATGTGATGACCACGAATCTCGAGCGCAAGGCCTGGGCGCTCGCCGCCGGAAAAACCGGACCGGTCGAAATGCTCCAACTGCCCACCGTGACGTCTTTCGGCACGAACAAGCCGGGCACGAATGTCGACGGCACCTACGAGTTCATCGACGGCGACGCGGCGATCAAGCTGATGACCCTCGCGCCGGGCCTGAAGGCCAACCTCTTCGCCAGCGAAAAACAATTTCCCGAGTTGGCCAAGGCCGTGCAAATGTCGTGGGACACCAAGGGCCGCCTCTGGGTCGCCGTGTGGCCGAGCTATCCCGAGCTTACGCCCACCGCCAAGATCAAGGACAAGATCATCATCCTCGAGGACACCGACAAAGACGGCCGCGCCGACAAGTGCACCACCTACCTCGACGGCCTGAATTGCCCGACCGGTTTTCAGTTTTTCAAGGACGGCATTCTGCTCATGCAGGCCCCCGACGTCTGGTTCGTGCGCGACACCGATGGCGATAGCCGTGGCGAGCGCCAGGAGCGCATCCTCATGGGCCTCGATTCCGCCGACTCCCACCACACCGCCAACTCGCTCATCTACGAGCCGGGCGGCGCGATCATTTTCAGTGACGGCGTCTTTCACCGCACCCAGGTCGAGACGGTCGCGGGCGCCGTGCGCAACATCGACGGTGCGCTCTACCGCTACGAGCCGCTCACCCACAAATTCGAGACCTACGTCGCCTACGGCTTCGCGAACCCTCACGGCCGCGCGTTCGATTACTGGGGCAACGACATCGTGACCGACGCCACCGGCAACAACACCTACTTCGCTCCGGCCTTCAGCGGTAAGATCGATTACCCCGCGAAGCACCCGCGCATGAAAACAATCTGGGACCGCCCGTCACGTCCCAGCGCCGGCAGCACGATCCTCACCAGCGCGCATTTTCCCGAGGAGTATTGGGGAAACTATCTCAACCCGAATTGCATCGGCTTTCAGGGCATCTACCGCGTGAAGCTCAGCGACGACGGCTCGGGCATCAAGGGCGAGCGCCAGACGGACATCATGTCCTCGACCGACAAGAATTTCCGTCCCATCGACACCAATACGGGTCCCGACGGCGCGCTCTACGTGATCGATTGGCACAACCCGCTGATCGGCCACTTGCAGAGCCATCTGCGCGATTCGAATCGCGACCACGAACACGGCCGGATCTATCGCATCACCGCCGAAGGCCGCCCGCTGGTGTGGCAGCCGAAAATCGACGGCGAGCCGATCCCCACGCTACTCGAGTTGCTCAAGCGCAAGGAAGACCACATCCGCAATCTCGCGAAGGTTGAGCTCGGCAAACACGACTCCGCGAAAGTGATCGCCGCCACGAAATCGTGGGCCGCCGCCCTCGACAAGAACGCGCCCGATTATGCGCACAACCTGCTCGAGGCACTGTGGGTGCATCAGTGGCACAACGTCGTCGACACCACGCTTCTCGCGCAACTCCTGCGCTCCCCGAATGCCGACGCTCGTGCCGCCGCCACGCGCGTTCTCTGCTACTGGCGCGATCGCGTGCCGAATCCACTCACCGAACTCGAGCGCCTCGCGCGCGACGAAAACCCACGCGTCCGCCTGCAGGCCGTGCGCGCCGCGAGCTTTTTCCCGGTGGCGAAAGCCGCCGACGTCGCCCTCGCTGCCACCAAGCTCAACGTCGATTACTACCTCGATTACGTGATCGGAGAAACCCTCCGCCAGCTTCGCCCGCAGTGGCGCAAAAGCCTCGGTGAGGGCGCCGCGATTGCGGGCGGCGATCCCGCCAGTGTGCGTTACCTCCTCCGCACGCTCAGCGTCGCCGAACTCGTGAAGATGCCGCGCAGCGCCGAAGTTTCCGAAAACCTCCTCGGCCGCAGCGGTGTCTCCGATGCCGTCCGCGCCGAGGCGCTGGCCAGCCTCGCCAAGCACCGCAACGCCCAACCCGTCGCGCTCCTCATCGCCACCCTCGAATCCCCTGCGGAAACCGATGTGAAGGGCGTGGGCCGCCTCCTCCTCGCGCAGAAACCGGAGGCCTTGAAAGCGCACCGCGCCGCCTTGTTGAAGCTGGGCCTCACCGACACCGCCGAAGGGCGTTCTTACGCCCTCGCAGCGGTCGCGCTCGCGGACGGCTCCCTGGACCCGGTCTGGCAGGAGGCCGCCGCGTCCCCGCTTTCGCTCCAGAGTCTGCTGGGCGGTATCCATCTTATCCCCACGACCGCGCTCCGCGCCACCGCTTACGAGCGTGTGATGGCGATTCTCGCCCAGCCGATCACCGAGCTCCAGGGCCCTGACCACATCATTGCCGGCACGCAGCGCGACGCGATCCGCACCGCCGTCAGCACGCGCCGCGAGCCGGCCGCGGTGTTTGCCGCGCTCAACCGCATGATCGACCGCGGCTACCAGGTGCCGACGGCGGCCCAGGGAATTCGCGCCCTTCCGCGCACGGCGTGGACGCCTGACGTCGTTTCACCGGCCGCCAAAGCGCTGGTCGCCTGGGCGGGCAAGACGCACACCAACGAACGCACGAGCCGCGACTACGTCGAAACCATCCAGATCGCCGACGAGCTCACGGGCACACTGCCAGCCGAGGAAGCGGAAACATTGCGCAAGACCATCGCCGGCCTACGCGTCGCAGTCTATGTGGTTCGCGCGGTCGTCGAAGAAATGCGCTACGATGTGAACCGCCTCGTCGTCCCGTTCGGCCGGCCGTTCGAGATCATTTTCGAAAATCCCGATGTGATGCCACACAACCTCGTAGTGACGCAGCCCGGCTCGCGCCAGAAGGTCGGCCTCGCCGCGATGGAGCTTCTGCCGGAACACACCGACCGGCAGGGCCGCGCGTGGGTGCCGGAGGACAAGGAGATCGTCGCCGCCACGAAGCTGCTCGAGACTGGCCAGAGCGAGACGCTCAAGATGGCCGCGATCCGCACCGAAGGCGTTTACGATTACGTCTGCACGTTCCCGGGCCACTGGACGGTGATGTTCGGCCAGATCGTCGTGACCAAGGACGTCGACGCCTACCTCAAAGCCAACCCAGCCCCGGCCGCCAAGCCGGCCGCCGCACACAATCACTAAGTCTCGGAAATCGTGAAATCGGGCATCTGGCATCGGTCATCGGGCATCTGAAAATTTCCGAACCCCGGCGCTCGAAATTCCCAGATTTCAGATTCTCGATTCTCGATTTCAAGATTCCTAAAACCTCCCTATGAAACTCCGCTCCCTCCTCCCCTCGCTCGCCCTGCTCGTCGCGGGCACGCTCTCCACCTCCGCCGCCGACAGCGGCTTCAAACCGATCTTCAACGGCAAAGACCTCACCGGCTGGGATGGCAACAAAGACTTCTGGTCCGTGAAAGACGGCGCGCTCACCGGCCAGACCACCCTCGAGAAAGTCACGAAGGGAAACACGTTCCTCGTCTACACCGCCGCGCAGCCCGCGAACTTCGAGCTCCGCGCCCAGTTCCGCCTCACGGCGCAGAACGACGAGAACAAGGCCAACTCCGGCGTGCAGTATCGCAGCAAGATCGTCGACCCGGCCGCCTTCGTCGTCGGCGGCTATCAGGCCGACATCGATTCCACCGGCAAATACGCCGGCATGCTCTACGAGGAGAAAGGCCGCGGCATCGTGATGGGACCCGGGGAGAAAATCAAAATCGGCGGCACCGCGGCCGATCCGACCAACGCCAAGAAAAAGAAAACCGCTGTCGAGAAGCTCCCCGGCGCCACGCCGCCTGCCGAAATCCTCGCCGCCTACAAGCTCGGCGAGTGGAATGAGATCCGGATCATCGCGAAGGGAAATCACCTGCAGCACTTCCTGAACGGCAAGCTCACGGCCGACGTCACCGACGAGGATCCCGCCCACGCCGCCAAGTCCGGCGTCATCGCACTCCAACTCCACCAAGGCCCGCCGATGACGATTCAGTTCAAGAACGTGCAGTTGAAGACCCTGCCCTGATTTGGTCCGAGGTGGAGCGTGTTGTCCCCAACGCGCTTTCAGGATTCACGCGGTAGCCCAAGCGCGTTAGGGACAACGCGCTCCACCTCGATCCAACGCTCCCGATCCAGCGGGTTGACCTCAAGCCGCTCCACCTACCCCACCCCCAGCCATGCCTCGTCTACCCCACGCCAGCGCATTTCTCGTCTTCGCCGCCGCCGCGCTCGCCCAAGTCGCTCCGCCGCCCTCCGCCACCTCCTCCACCGCTCCGACCACCGCAGCAAAAGACGACGCGCTGAAACTCGAGGACTTCGTCGTCACGGGCGTTTTCAACGCCACCGAGGCGAAAAAAGCTACGACCGCCATCACCACGCTCTCGGCCAACATGCTCGCCGAGCAGGTCGCGCTCAGCGCCGACGACATGCTGCTCAACGTCGCAGGCGTTTTCGTGAACTCCTCGCTCGGCGAGATCCGCGGCATGGTTTACTCGCGCGGCATCTCGGCCGACAGCTCCGACGGCGCGAACGGCACGTATTACGTTTCGATGCAGGAGGACGGCCTGCCGTTCACCAACGTCAACTTCGGCAATTTCGGCGCCGGCTACTTCAACCGCCCCGACGCCACCCTGCAGCGCGTCGAGGCCGTGCGTGGCGGCAGCGCATCGATCACGTCGTCCAATTCCCCCGGCGGCGTATTCAACTACATCACACGGACCGGCACCTCGCGCTTTGGCGGCGAGATCCGCACGCGCTTCGGCCTCGAGGGCCGCGGCTCGCCGCAATACCGCACCGACGCCACCGTGGGCGGCCCGCTGGCGCGAGGCTGGGTCTACAATATCGGAGGCTTCTACCGCTACGCCGAGGGCCATCGCCCGGCGAACGGCTACCCGTTGAACAACGGTTTCGGCCTCCACGGAAATATCTTCAAGGACTACGGCCAGGGCTCGCTCAAACTTTACGGCAAGTATCTCGACGACCGGAACCACTGGTATGAATACCTCCTCGCCCGCAATCCGCAGGACCCGAAACAATATCCCGGCCTGAGCCGCTTCAGCACGAATCTGTTTCCGAAGAGCTCGCACCAGTATCCGCGTGAGGCGGACAACAAGTTCGCCACCTTCGACACCGCCGACGCCGTCCGCTCCCGCTCGCGTTACGTCGGCGCCCTCTGGAAGCACGAGTTCGGCAGCGGTTGGTCCATCAGTCACAACATCCGCGCCAGCCGTAACTGGGCTGACTGGAACTCCAGCTCCGGCGTCACGCCGCGTTCCCTCGAGTGGCCGAATTTCTTCAGCACGATGGCGATTCAGTTTAGCGGCGGCCCGCAGAACGGCCGCGTGCCCGCCGGCCTCTACCGCTTCGCCGATCGCAAGACCGGCGCCGTGCTCGCCGAGGTCACATCCAATGGCAACTTCACCGTCAACGCCAACGCCCTCAACAACGCCGGCCTGATCGTCCGCTCGGCCAATCTGCCCAACGGCCAGATCATCCCCGCCGCGCTCTGGACCAACAACGGCCGCGTCGCCAACGAGCACATGGATGAGATCATGGAAAACCTCACCGTGACGAAAAAGTGGCGCAGCCACACCTTCGTCGGCGGCGGCTATTTCGGCTACTCCAACATCTCCGACCGCCAGACGAGCGGCGGCCGCACCGCTTCGCCGCTCACCGAACAACCCGAGCCCGTCGCCATTACGTGGATACCGGCCACCGCCGCCACCGCGCCGGCCGGCACGCTCCCCGCGGCCCTGGCCGCCGTCGAGGGCTACAACGGCCGCCCCGTCCTGCTCACCAATCCCGAGGGCTTCACCGCCCTCGGCGTCGGCTACGTGCGCGACGAAGCCATCGCGCGCCAGTTCGCTTATTTCTTCGGCCACAAATGGGAGCTCTCCCCGCGCTGGGGCTTCGACTGGGGCTTCCGGGCTGAGAACTACATCGTCAAGGGCTTCAACCAGGCCGGCGTTCAGAACCCGCTCGGCAACTGGGATCCCACCTACGGCGGCGCCGACGGTAATCCGCTCACATTGTTCGACAATCGTTTCCAAGTGCCAAACCCCGCCGCGAAGTGGAATTTCGACAAAAACGTGCGCAGCTTCTCCCTCTCCGGCGCGACGAACTTCGTCATCAATAACAACAACTCGTTCTACGTCCGCTACGCCGACGGCGAGAAGGCGCCCGACTACGGCTTCTTCCGCAACTACAACTCGCAGTTCCGGCTCAACAACCTGAAGCCGCGCCCTCAGACCATTCAGCAAGCCGAGCTCGGCTACCGCTTGA
The DNA here is from genome assembly GCA_031425115.1 of Opitutaceae bacterium. Lineage (GTDB taxonomy): Bacteria > Verrucomicrobiota > Verrucomicrobiia > Opitutales > Opitutaceae > ER46. The sequence continues at coordinate 6,950 of JANPIT010000804.1, forward strand.
AGTGGGGCCAGCTCACGCTCACCGCCACGCCGTTCTACAGCCACCTCGACAACATCCTCGCCATCACGCAGGCGACCGAGTCCGACGGCGTCACACTCTACTTCCCCGATCCTACCTACAATTCCACCACGGCCTACGGCCTCGAGCTCGAAGGCACCCTACGCCTCTCCGATCGCTGGAGCGTCCGCAGCGTGTTCACTGCGCAGAAGGCGAAGAACGACGTCTGGAAAGTTTTCCAAGCGGGCGTCAACGGCCGCGCCGACGACACCTACCTCGATCTCTCCGGCCGTCCTGCCGACAACAATCCCGACTTCATCCTCAACAACACGCTCACTTACCGGACGCCCGCCTATTTCGCGAATCTCTCCTGGCGACACATGGGCGAGCGCGCCGGCAACGCCGCCAACGTGATCATGCTCCCGCGTTTCAACCAATTCGATCTCGGCATGGGGTGGACCCTTTCCCGCCGCTGGTCCGTCAGTCTCAACATCAACAACCTCACCGACAGTGAAGGCGTGATGACGTGGCGCGGCTGGGGCATCAATCCCGGCGACCGCCAGAGCTTCACCACGCTCCCCGCCACCGGCACCGACACGATGCTCCAATACGTCCCCGTGCAGCCGCGCGCGTATTTCGTTTCCTCGACCTATCGCTTCTGAAAATTTTCCGCCCCCTAGGGTCCGCCCTCAACTCCCCCATTTTTTCCGAAGCCGACGCTACGGCCGGGAGCCCTCCACCTCGGCCCACACGCGTTCCAGCACGGGCTTGATGATCGCGGTAAAGGCGACATAGGCGGGCGGGTGGAAGTGGAGCTTGTCGGCGACGTAGAGATCGAGGCGCGGGTGGCCAGCGGCATCGACGAGCGCGGGGTTGATGTCGATGAAGGTCCGGCCAGGCGTTGCCGCGCAGTAGGCACGCGCGAGCGCATTGTAGTGATCAACCTGCTCCCAGCGATCGACGCGGTCGGGCGAGCGCGTAGCCGAAACGTAGATAAGGCGGGTCGCGGGAAACTTCGCGCGCACGCGCTCCGAGAATTCGCGGAAACGCGCGAAAATCACCTCGGGCGCGTCGGCGGGCTTGGCGTTGAGGTCGTTGCTGCCGCAGTAGTAGACGATCACCTTGGGCGCGTAGCGCGGCACGAGTTGGTCGAAGCGCGCGAGCTGATCTCCCGTGCGCGATCCGCCGAAGGCGCGATTGAGCACGGGCAGCGGCGCCATTTGCGCGGCGACCGTGGTCCATTGCCGGAAGATGCTGCTGCCCACGAAGAGGATGCCGCCGGGCTTCGGCGGCGTCGCCCGATCCATTTCGGCGAACGCCTTGAACGACGGCTCATATTGTTCCCACCGCTTGGCGGCGTCATCCGCGGCGCAGCCGAGCGCGACGGACGCGAGACACAGGAGGACGAACGCGAGGCGACGGAACTTCATGGGGTGAAAAGGCGGATGAACAGCTGGCAGAACAAGGCCCCGACGACAACCATCGACAAGCCCCAGAGCAGCATCTGCCGGAAAAGTTTCTTCGCGTCGCCTCCCGCCGGGAGACCCGCGACGCAGAGCGCACCGATGGTGGAGAGCGGCGACACATCGACGAGGGCCGCGCCGACATTGATGCTGAGCGCGATCTCGAGCGGGTTGCCGCCGCCGAGCTTTTCCACGAGGCCCGGCACCATCGGCAGGAAAGCTGGATAGACGACACCCGACGTCGAGCTGTAGGTGGAGATGAGGCCGGTAACGAACGCCATCGAGCCGTTGACCGTGCCGGGGGTTGCGAGCTGCGCGAGGAGCGACGAAAACAATTCCATGCCGCCCGTCTTCTCCAGCACGCCCACGAGCACGCTCACGCCGGAAACCATCAGCAGCACCGACCACGGCACGGCCGCTACCGCGGCCTGATCTTCCACGGCCCGCGCCATGATCAGGATAGCGGCGGCGGCGAAAGCGGACAGGCCGGGGCTCACTTTGAAGACGACGACGCCCGCGATCCACACGACGAGCACGGCAAGCGTGAACCACTGCCGGCCGGTCAGCGGCGCCGCGTCGCCGGCCCCGGATGCGAGCGAAACGCGTGGGGCGCGCAGCAGTTTCAATCCGCCGAAGAGCGCGTAGGCCGCGAACGCGACCACGGTGTGCGCGACGAAATTGGCGGCGAAGACGCTCCAGTCGTGGTCCGCCAATCCGACCTTGGCCATCTGCGCCTGGACGATCACGCCGACCGCACTGAAGGGCGAGAGGTTGCCGGCGTTGCCCCCGTTCGCGACCATCAGTGCCATGAGAAACGGCGGCACGCCCGCCGAAATTCCCGCCGACATCGCCAGTGGAGCGACCAGCGCGCTCGCCGCGATCGCGCCGGGCCCGATCATCGAGAGCCCGCAGGACAGAGCGAAAAACAACGGCGGCAGCAGCGCCGGCGTGCCGCCGCAGGCGCGCACGCCCCGCCGCGCGAGCACACCGAGCGTGCCGTTTTCCTGCGCGATGCCGAAGAGCAATGTCACGCCGGTGAGCGTGAGGAACAGGGCCGAAGGAAACAGCGCGAGCAGCGCGTCCGGTTTCCACCCCGCCGCGTAGATGCCCACGGGAAACGCCAGCGCCACCGCGAGGATGCCGACGTTGATCCGCGAGGTGAGGCTGAGCACGATCACCGCGAGCAGCGCGAGGAGGGAGAGCGTCGCGGGATTCATCCGGACCGCCCTCCGAAAATGTGACGCCGTCCCGCCTTGGCGGAACGGCGGTTTCCAACCGCCGCCTCCAGGCGCCGATCCAAACCCGGCGCTTGGCAAGCGCCGCTCCGGCGGAACGCGAACCGCGGGCGGCGGGTGGCGTGGGTAGCGGCGCTCATGGCGTGCGCGTGCCTGCGTCCGGCCGCGGCAGGAGATGTTTCTGCACTTTGCCCAGCGCCGTGCGCGGCAGCGCGACGACGCGCACGAAGGCCCGCGGCTGCTTGAACGACGCGAGCTGCGTGCGCAGGTGCGCCACGGTCGCGGCTTCGTCGAACGTGGCGTCGTCCACGACGACGTAGGCGACCGGCACTTCGCCGCGCACCGGATCAGGGAGGCCGACGACCGAGGCCTCGCGCACGCCGGGTTGCTCGAGGATCAGTTCCTCGATCTCGCGCGGGTAGATGTTGAAGCCGCCCGATATGATCAGATCGCTGCGGCGGCCTTGCAGCGTGATGTAGCCGTCCGCCGCGCGCACGCCGATGTCGCCGGTGCGAAACCAGCCGTCGCGCCACGCGGCCGCCGTCGCGTCGCGCCGGCGCCAGTAGCCGGCGCAGACATTCGGGCCGCGCACCCACAGCTCGCCGCTCGTGCCGTCGGCGACGGGTGCGTCGGAGGGATCGCAGATCTTCACCTGCACGTGCGCGAGCGGCAGGCCCACGGTGCCGGGGCGGCGCTCCCCCCCGTAGGGGTTGCCGACGTTCATGAGCGTCTCGGTCATGCCGTAGCGCTCGAGGATCACAGAGCCGTAGAGTTGCCGAAATTTTTCATGGATCTCGGCCGGCAATGGCGCCGACCCGGAGACCGCGAGCCGCAGCCGCGCCCCGATCGCGCGCGCGACGGCGGGAGGAAGCTCGAGGAGCCGCACAAACATCGCGGGCACGCCGAAGAACACCGTCGGCCGGTAGTCGTCGAACCAAGGGGCGGCCTTCGCGTGTTCGAAACGCTCCGTGAGCCTCAGATGGCAGCCGCTCATCAGCCAGCAGTGGATGCCGTTGGCGAGACCATGCACGTGAAAGAGCGGGAGCGTGCAAAGCAGGCGATCATCCTCGGTAAAGCGCCAGTCGCGCGCGAGCGTTGCGCCGTTGGCCGCGAAGTTTCCATGCGTGAGCACGGCGCCCTTCGACGCGCCGGTTGTGCCCGAGGTGTAGATGAGGGCGAGCGGTGTGTCGGCGGCGGATGAAACCGCGAGGCGTTCCGGCGCGTGCGCCGTCGCCTCCGCCGCCAGCGCATCCACATCCCAAATTTCAACTCCCGACGGCATGAATCCCGCCAAGTCGCGCGATGTGACGACCGCGCGCGGCTCGGAATCGACGAGGATGTGTTTCAGCTCGCGCTCGCGGTAGAGCACGTTGACCGGCACGAGCACGAGGCCGAGCTTCACCGCCGCGAGCCACAGATCGATCACCTCGACGCGATTTTGCAGGAAGAACGCGAGGCGGTCGCCCGCCTGGAGCCCGCGCGCACGCAGCAGTTGCGCGAGCCGGTTGCTGCGCACCTCGAGGTCGCCGAACGTGAGTGCGCTCCGACCGCCACCGGCGGCTTCGCATTCAAGCGCCGGGCGCGCCGCGCGACCCAGCAACGAGCGATCAAACAGAGGAAGAAGGGACATGGTGGACGGGATCGGAATGGGAGGGAAACGAGACACCTTCCCACCGCGCGACGACGGTGGGCGCGGCGCAGTGGCCGATTACGTTGACGCTCGTGCGGATCGGATCGATCAGCGCGTCGATGCCGAGCAGGAGACCGAGTCCCTCGAGCGGCAGGCCGTAGCTTTGAAACAACGCCGTGAGCACGACGAAGTTGGCGCGGGGAATCCCGGCGACGCCCTTGCTCGTGAGCTTGAGCGTGAGAAGAATCAGCAGCTGTTGATCAAACGAGAGCGGGACGTTCGCCGCCTGCGCGACGAAGAGCGTCGCGAGCCCGAGGAAGAGCGTGCTCCCGCATAAATTCAGGCTGATGCTCAGCGGCGCGACGACGCCGAGGATGCGGTTCGGCACCCCGAAGCGCTCCATGTTTTCCAACGTCTGCGGCAGCGCCGCCGCGCTCGACGTGGTCGCGAATGCGATCAGGAAGGGCTCGCGCGCGAAATGCACGAAGCGGCGCAGCGGCACCCGGAACAACACGAGCGAGCCACCGAACACCGCGAAAAGGAAAAGCAGTTCCGCACCCCACGCGGCGGCCAACAGACGGGCGAGGCCGGCGAGCACATCCATCCCTCCCGAGGCGACGGTGCCTGCCATCGCGGCGAAGACCGCGGCCGGCGCCAGATACATGATGAGGTGCGTAAACCGAAACGCGATCGCGACCACGGCGTCGGCCAGCACCAGGACCGGCCTGGCCTTCTCGCCCACCGCGAGGCAGGCGACGCCGAAGAGAAAACAGAAGACGACAATCTGGAGCACGTCGCCCCGCGCCATCGCATCGACGATGCTCGTCGGAAACGCGTTCACCAGCACGTCGGTGAACGACATCTTCGGCGCCGCCACGGCCGTCGCCGCGCCGAGCGCGACGTTTTCCCCCGGCCGGAAAAACACCGCCGTGAACCAGCCCAGCAGCAGCGCGAGCGTCGTCGCGACCTCGAAGTAGAGCAGCGATTTCCACCCGAGCCGCCCGAGGTCCTTCATGCCGCCGACTCCGCCGACCGCGCGCACCAGCACGCCAAACAGCACCGGCGCGATGATCGCGCGAATCAGGCGGAGAAAAATATCGCTGACGATTTTCAGGTGCGGCGCGATCTCGGGCGCGAGGAAGCCGAACGCGATTCCGCCCACGGCTGCGCCCAGCATCCACTGCGCGAGCGAGATGCGGCCCAGCGCGGCGAAGAAGCCGCGCCCCGCGCCGGCCACCGGAGTGACGGCAACGCTCATGGGGCTGCTAGCAGCTTGTTGAAAGCCGCCTGAAAATATTCCTGCGACTGCAGGCCCGAGATGATGGTCTCGGTTCGCCGGCCGTCGGAGCCGAGTTTGCTGACGATAAACGTGGGCGTGCCGCGCAACTTGAGCCGCCTGTAGTCGGCGAAGTCGGCGGCGACCGCGTGGCGCACGGCGCGGTCGCGGAGACAGGTCTCCAGATCCACCCGGTCGATCAGCGCGCTCCTGGCCACGAGGTCGGCGAGGAAACTGGGCGGGCGATTCGCGACCTGGTAGAGGCTGTCGAGCAGCTCCCAGTATTTCCCCTGCCGCTGCGCGCAGCGGGCGATGGCGAAGATCTGCGAATGCTGATCCGCGGGATCGTCGGAGGCGTGGAGCATCGCCCACTGGACCTTGCCGGTGTCGATGTAGGCGGCGCGCAGCCGCGGAAAAACCTTCTCGTGAAAATCTCGGCAGTGCCCGCACTTGAAGCTCGTGATCTCGACCACGACGATCGGGGCCGTGTCCGCACCGAGGACCGGGCGGTCGCGCAGGTCAACGGGCGCGCGCGCCGCCGCCTGTCGCTCCGCGGCCGGGGCTACGGCCCAAGCGAGCAGGCCGCAGCCGAAAATCAGGAGGCGTCGCATCGTCACGGTCACGGCTCAGAACCGTGTCTTTACGCCGACGCGGAACATCCGGCCGACCTGATCGAAGAGGCCGGGATCAGTGGGAATCGGCGTCGCCCCTCCCGTGCGCGGCGCGTAGGTGGGATCGCGGTCGAGCAGGTTTGCGATGTTGAGATAAACCTCGGTCTGCCACCGCTGGCGCAGCGCGGGCAGGCGGTAGGTGAGCTGGCCGTCGAAATACGCGGTCGAGGGCACGTCGTTGTAATCGGTGGTCACGCCGAGGATGCGAGTCTTGTCCCACGTCATCCGGCCGATGTAGCGCATCTGGAGGAAGGTCGCGAACGCGTTCCGCGAGTGGTTCAGCGACAGCGTGCCGCGGATGTGCGGCATCGCTGAGGTGCCCGAGGCGGCGTTGGCCAGGCCGTTGCCGGCGAAGTTGATCGTCGGCGCAAGCGGCGAGACGCGGGAGTATTCGTCGATGTAGCCGGCGAGCGCGCGGACGGTGAAGTCGCCCGGCCGCGCGTTGGCAAACCACGTGTTGAGCGGCACGCGGTAGCTCGCCTCGAAGTCCACGCCCCGGGAGAATTCGGAGTTGAGGTTGACCGACGAGGTCTGCGTGCGAATGACCGCGCGAGGGCTCGCCGTAGTCGGCCCGCGCGTCACAAAGGCGCACAGCGGCGAGGCGGGGTTGAGGGCGCACTGGCGCACCGCGTCCTGGCCGCCGGCCACGAAGATGGCGTCGGCGATTTTCGTGGTGTAGAAATCGACGGCAAGGCTGGCGCCCTTCAGCCACGCCGGCTGGTAGACAAACCCGACCACCGACGAACGGGCGACCTCGGGCCGGAGGCTGAGATTGCCCACGTTGAGATTGGGCACGGCCTGGAAGGTGAGTCCGGTGCCGCCGGGAAAATTGTCGCTGATGTTGCCGTTGGTCTGGCGGCCGGCGGAGAAGAGTTCGTTGAGATTGGGGGCGCGGATGTCGCGCGAGCGTGAGCCGCGCACGCGCACTTCGGCGCTGAGCTGCCAGACGATGCCGGCCTTCCACGTGTCGGCGTCGCCGCTGGTCGAGTAGTGCGTGTGGCGCGCGGCGACGCTGGCCGTCACCTTGCGGGCGAGCGGGAGATCCTTGATGACGGGCACCTGCGCCTCGGCGAACTCCTCCATGATCGTGTAGTCGCCGGAGAACGGCTGGTTGTTGGCGAGGCGGTAGCCGTTGGCGATCGAGAGGGCGTCCACTTTGGTCGTCGACTTGAGGCTGCGCCACTGCGCGCCCGCCGCAATCGCCACGGGCCCGGCCCGCAGGGAGAATAACTCGCCGGTGATCTTGGTGTCCGCGACCTGCTGCGAAGAAGTCTCGTCGAATTGCGTGGTGCCCATCACGTAGTCCAGCGCCGCGCGCGACGGCGAACCCGCGCCGAAAGGATTGAAGGCGACGGCGCCGGGATTGGCGGCCAGCGCCCGCGGGACAATCTGGCCACCCACGAGGACGGCGTCGGCCGCCACCGCCATGCGGGCCGTGATCAGATTGTTGGTAATCGGGATGCTGATGTCGTTCTCGCCCCATTGGTAGGAGGTCTCCCAATTCCATTGGCCGAGCCGGGCCGTGAAGCCCACGAGCACGCGGCGGTTCTGGTCATTGACGTGAGATTCGGTGAGCCCGCGCTCAAGCGTGAGCCGATTCAGGGTGAACGCGGTCACGCCGAGCGTGGTCATGCGCGCCACGAGGTCGGGGGCGGCCTGCGCCAGGTAGGCGTTGTCACGCTGGATCGTCAGCAGGTGCGTGGTCGGGCTGTTCTGCTGATCCATCTGAGTCTCGCTGTAGGAGCCCTCGGCAAAGAGCGTGAGATGCTCCAGCAGCTTAAAGTCCGACCGGAGGAAGAGGTTCTTGCGCGTGAGGGGCCGCACGATCTCCTGCGCCGTGCCAATGCGAAATCCATCGCCACCGCTCTGGAAGCCGTTCGTGGCGCCGACGGTCGTCGATAGACGGCCGTAGTCGTAGGGGCTTTGCGTGCCCCCGGGTCCGAACTTGATGCCGCGAATCTGCGCGTTGTTGGCCGCGGTGCCACCGACGCCGTTGACGATGAGCCCGCCCGGCGTGAACGGCGACCGGATGTCCGCGGCGCGGACGACCTTCGACGTGTTGCCGGGCTCGGGGATTTGGTTGGTCTCCTCGCGGCGCAACGCGCGCCCGTCGCCATTCACGCCCTTGCTGACGGAATACTCGCCGCTAAGGACGAGGTGGCCCCGGCCGTTGAGGTAGCCGGTCCCATACGTCACCACGCCCTTGTATTCCTGGTTGTCGCCTTTCTGCGCCTGGCCCGCGACGAAGTCGGATTTGAAGCCGGTGAATTCTTTGTTGAGCACGAAATTCACCACGCCGCCGACCGCGTCCGACCCGTAGGCCGCGGACGCTCCGCCGTTCACCACGTCAACCCGATCCACCAAGCCCTGGGGAATGAGGTTCACGTCGATCTGGCCGGTGGGCCCGCTGGGCGTGAAGCGCCGGCCGTCGAGCAGCGTGAGGGTGCGCGTCACGCCGAGCCCGCGGAGATTCAGGAAATTCGCGCTGCTGTTGCCGGTGCCGCCACCGTTCGTCTGCCCGCCGCCGGGCGCGATCGTGGGAAGCTGCTTGAGGCCATCCGCCATGCTGACGGGGGACATCGCCTGCAGGGTCTCATAGCTCACGACAAGCACCGGGGTCGGTGCCGAGAACGTGCTGGCACCCTTGATATGCGTGCCCGAGACGTTGAACGTCTCGAGCTTCACGAGCGCTTCCGTCGTTCCGGACGCCCCGGCCGAACCCGTGGCGCCCGCCGGCTGCGCCACCGATTGTGCGAATATCCCGACGGGGAAGAGCGAGCTTAGCACCAACATCGCCGAAAAGGGGGCAGGGTGTGCGCGAAAAAAGCCGGAGGGAATCATGCGGGAGTTGGGGACCGACAGGGAGAGCACAGCGGACTCGTGGGGATCGAGTCCATGGACGCTATGCCGCGGCGCAGGGACGAACCGGTTGAGCGAGCGAGACGCTGAAAAAATGCGTGTCAATGCAGCTCCCGGCGAACCGTTTGCGTTGGTTTACTCAGAGCCGCGTGCCCAAGCCGAAGCGTCGTTGGGCCGCGCCGTCCAGGCCCGCAACTATCGGCTCGCCCGCCCGTCTGCCGGAAATCAGCGTGAATTCTTCTCCTTCCCTCCGTCTGCAACGGCCTTCATCCCCTCTCCTCCCATGATCCGCTTCCCCGCGTCTTCCTTTCTCTCCGTCTCTCTGTCTCTCGGTCTCGCCCTCACCTCCGCTCTCGCCCAAGACGCCGCGCAAAAACAAAAGAAAAAAGCCGCCGACGCCCCCAGCACCGGCCAGGCCGCCCGCGCCGCGATGGCCGAGCTCACCACCGCCACGGATCCCTCCGCGATCGTAGTCGCGCCTGGTTTTAAAGTGGAGCTCCTCTACACCGTGCCGAAAGCCGAGCAGGGCTCCTGGGTCGCCCTCACGCTCGATCCCAAGGGCCGCCTCCTCACCAGCGATCAATACGGCGGTCTCTTCCGCATCACGCTCCCGCCACTCGGCTCCTCCGCCGGCACCAAGATCGAGAAACTCGCAGTCAAGCTCGGCGACGTCCCGCCGCCTCTAGGCGGTTCCGAGGCGGCCGCCGCCCCTGCCGCCGGAAAAAAGAAAAACGAACAGCCCGTGCCCGACATCGGCGCGCACGGCCTGCTCTACGCCTTCGATAGTCTCTACGTCATGGTCAGCGAAGTCCCCAACAAGCGCGGCGTCTGGCGGCTGCGCGACACCAACGGCGACGATCAATTCGACGA